>NZ_JBJJLR010000033.1:0-61771 GCF_046230975.1 Pseudomonas sp. KCJK9058 | reverse complement strand
GAAAAACCACGTCACCCACCCGGCCAACCTGCCCCACAGGCCAGAGAAATCAAGGCCTTCGCCGTTTTATCGGCAAGCACCAGCTAAATACTATTTTCGCCATTTCCACGGCATCCCTAGTCTGGCTCCAGGCAACGGCGGTCCTCCAAACCGACCTGACAATAACCGCCTGAACAAGGGCTCGGACATGACACTGAACAACCTCGAAATCGACACCCTCGTCGTCGGCGCCGGCCAGGCCGGCGTGGCCATGAGCGAACACCTGAGCAAGCTTGGCGTGCCGCACCTGGTACTGGAGCGCAACCGCATCGCACAGGCCTGGCGTACCGGCCGCTGGGACTCGTTGGTCGCCAACGGCCCGGCCTGGCACGACCGCTTCCCGGGGCTGGAATTCAACCTCGACGCCGATGCATTCGCCGGCAAGGATCAGGTGGCCGACTACTTCGAGCAGTACGTACGCAAGTACAACCTGCCCGTGCGCACCGGCATTGAAGTGAAGCGCGTGGTGCGTAACAGCGACCGCCCAGGCTTCACCATCGACACCAATGAAGGCGTGATTCGCGCCAACCGCGTAGTCGCTGCCACCGGCCCGTTCCAGAAGCCGGTGATCCCAGCCATCGCGCCGAAAGACAGCAACCTGCACCAGATTCATTCCGCCGCTTATTTCAACCCAGAGCAGTTGCCTGAAGGCGCGGTACTGGTGGTCGGTGCCGGTTCTTCCGGTGTGCAGATTGCCGAGGAATTGATGCGCGCCGGGCGCCAGGTGTACCTGTCGGTCGGCGCCCACGACCGCCCGCCGCGTGCCTACCGCAACCGTGACTTCTGCTGGTGGCTGGGCGTGCTGGGCGAGTGGGACGCGGAAATTGCCAAACCCGGTCGCGAGCATGTGACCATCGCGGTCAGCGGCGCCCGTGGTGGCCACACCGTGGACTTCCGCGCCCTCGCCCACCAGGGCATGACCCTGGTCGGCCTGACCCAGTCGTTCGAAAACGGCGTCGCGCGCTTCCAGGACAACCTGGTCGAGAACATCAACCGCGGCGACGACAGCTACCTGGCCCTGCTGGATGCGGCCGATGCCTACATCGAGCGCAACGGCCTGGACCTGCCGGAAGAGCCCGAAGCCCGCCAGCGCCTGGCCGACCCGGAGTGCATGCGCAACCCGCTGCAGCAGCTGGACCTGGCCAAGGCCGGCGTCAGCAGCATCATCTGGGCCACCGGTTACGGCGTGGACTTCAGCTGGCTGCAGGTAGACACCTTCGATGCCAACGGCAAGCCCCAGCACCAGCGTGGTGTGGCCCGTGAACCGGGCGTGTACTTCCTCGGCCTGCCGTGGTTGTCGCGCCGTGGTTCATCGTTCATCTGGGGAGTGTGGCACGACGCCAAGCACGTCGCCGGCCACATCGCCACGCAACGTACCTACACCGCCTACCGCGACCGCGAGCAACGCGCAGCGGATGAGCAGCAAACCGCCAAGATCAGCAATGTCAGCACCCTCGGAGCCCACTGATGCCTACCCATACTCGCATCCGCATGTTCAACACCAAGGAAACCTACCCCAACCAGACCCTGGACAACGACTTGTGCCAGGCCGTGCGGGCGGGCAATACCATCTACGTGCGTGGCCAGGTCGGTACCGACTTCGAAGGCAAGCTGGTAGGCCTGGGTGACCCGCGCGCACAAACCGAACAGGCGATGAAGAACGTCAAACAACTGCTTGAAGAAGCCGGCTCGGACCTGTCGCACATCGTCAAGACCACCACCTACATCACCGACCCGCGCTTCCGCGAGCCGGTGTATAAAGAGGTGGGCAAATGGCTCAAGGGCGTGTTCCCGATTTCCACCGGGTTGGTGGTGGCCGGGTTGGCCCAGGCCGAGTGGCTGATGGAGATCGACGTGATCGCCGTGGTACCTGATCAGGAATGACCACAGGCCTGAATGACGGCGGGTGACTGCCACCTGCCCGTCCAGCCACG
This sequence comes from Pseudomonas sp. KCJK9058, assembly GCF_046230975.1. Classification (NCBI taxonomy): domain Bacteria; kingdom Pseudomonadati; phylum Pseudomonadota; class Gammaproteobacteria; order Pseudomonadales; family Pseudomonadaceae; genus Pseudomonas; species Pseudomonas sp. KCJK9058. The sequence continues at coordinate 59,798 of NZ_JBJJLR010000033.1, read as the reverse complement.
CCTGGGTTGCCCGTGCCGCTGCTTGCAAGCGTTGAGGTACGGGCACGCCAACGGACGACGGCACTTGCACACCGAGACGTCGCCCGCAGTTCGCGCGTGGCTGGCTACCCGGCGCAGCTCCAACGCCATCGGGCGTACCACACCCAGCCCATTCAGTAGGTCGCCCTCCCGCCGCTGAGGTCAAACACAAAGCCAGTGGTAAAGCTGCACTCAGGCCCGGCGATCCAGCTGACCATGTTGGCAATCTCCTCGGCCTTGAGGAAGCGCCCCATGGGGATCTTGGCCTTGCTCGCGGCAATATGCTCGGCCGTCATCTCGGCCATCAGCGGCGTCTCGACCATCGCCGGTGCCACGCAGTTGAGCAGCACGCCATCCTGCGCCAGCTCCTTGGCTGCCGCCTTGGTGAAAGCGATGACCCCGGCCTTGGCTGCCGAATAGCCCGAGATGTACTGCACACCCTCCTTGCCGGCCATGGAGGCGATATTGACGATGCGCCCGTAGCCGCGCTCACGCATGTGCGCGATGGCGGTGCGGCAGCAATAGAACACACCGTTCAGGTCGATGGCGATGACCTTGTCCCAGGCGTCTGGCGGGTACTCCCAAGACGCCACCACCGGGCCGTTGATGCCGGCATTGTTGACCAAGATCTGCACCTGCCCCAAACGCGCCAGCGTCTGGGCAAAAGCCGCCTCCACCGAGGCCAGAGACGACACATCCACTGCCTGGCGCAGCACCGGCTCGAAGCCGTTTTCCGTACTGTTCCAGCCATCGACGGCAAGGTCCCAGATCACCACCTGGGCGCCGGCGACATGCAAGCGGCGGGCAATCGCCAGGCCGATGCCCCGCATGCCACCGGTGACGATAGCGGTTTGGCCTTGCAGGTACTGGCTCATTGTTCAGCTCCATTTTCGACAGAAGGAATATCCGGCAAGCGACGCAGGTCACATGCCTTTTGGGGCGCTAGCCGAGACGATCCTCCAGGCCATGGAGGATGCCGCCCGGGACGGGTGTTCTGTTCAGTGTTCATCACGATTGCGCGCTTGTTGTTGGAAGGGCATACAACGGAGGGGCTAGGCAAACCCGAACAATCGCCGAGGGGTGTCCCACATGACTGTGCGGCGCAGCCGGGCATCCGGCATCAGGCGCTCGGCCAACTTCAGCAGCGGGCCGTAGTCCACCCGCGCGGGCTGGCGAATGAACGGCCAGTCCGACCCCCACACACAGGCTTGGGCGCCAAAGGCGTCGAGCAGGGCCTGCACGTATGCACTGCTCTGTTCGAACAAGGCATCCGCTGCGGCAAACTTCTGCATGCCTGACAGCTTCACGCAGGCGCGGCCGCTGTCGGCCAGCCGCAGCAACGCCTGGAAGCCGGCTTGCTGCACACCGGCAGCGACATCCGGGCGGCCGCAATGGTCAATCAACAGACGAGCCTGCGAGCCTTGCAGCAGGCCGTGCAGGTCCAGCAACTGGTCGTCACACACCTGCAGCTGGGCGAACATGCCAAGCTCGGCGAGCTTGCCGAACAGCCCGTCAACGCCCTTGAGGCTGGCTACCCCGTAAAGCGCGGGGTTGAAGGCGATACCCACCACGCCTTGCGCCTGTAACGCCGCCAGCGCGTCGAGGTTGATGTCCGCCTTGACCACCGCCACCCCCTTGAACCGCCCCTGCCCGCTGGCCAAGGCATGCAGCAGGCAGCGGTTGTCGGTGTGGTAGCCGCTGTTGGGGCCCACCAGCAAGGCATGTTGCACGCCGTAAGCCTCCATCACCCGGGTGAACTGCGCCTGGGTGGCGACCTCCTGGCCGGAGGGCGCATAGGGTGCATCGGGGTGATAGGGGAAACGGGCGGGGTCAAACAAATGGTTATGGCAATCGATCTTCGCTTCGTCAAATATGTTCACGCAGCACTCCCGTCAAGCGCCACTGCGCTTGTCTGCAGATCTTGTTATTGTGCGCCGCAAGGGCAGTTAGGCTGGGGTTCACGATACTGTGTGGCCGGCTTTGACGCTCATACCCAGATGGCGAAAACCATAACCGAAGGTAATACACATGCTGCTTGACAACGAAGGCGCAGACGCAAGCCCCATGGTGTTCAAGCTGCGGCACATGGAAGTGTTCAGGGCGGTGATGCTGACGGGCTCGATCAGCGCGGCGGCCAAATTGCTGTATGTGTCGCAGCCGGCGGTGAGCAAGCTGATCCAGTACATCGAAGCGCGCCTGGCCTACCCGCTGTTCGAGCGCGTCAACAACCGCCTGGTGCCGACGGCCGAAGCGCAGGTGCTGTTTCGCGAGGTCGAGCGGGTGTACCAGGCAGCGTTGCAGGTCAACGAATGTGCCCTGGCGCTGGGCGCTGGCGGCCAGCGCAAGTTGCGTATCTCGTGCAGTGCGTCGTTGTCCACGGTGGTGATCCCGATGGCCCTGGCCCAGCTCAAGCGTGAATCACCGTCACTGAATATCGAGTGGCAAACCTCGTTGATGGGCGAAATGCCCAACCAGATCTTGTCGAAGAAGGTCGACCTGTCGATCGCCGCCCTGCCGGTGGTGCACGACCACCTGCATTCGCAAGCGTTCATGCGTGGACGCATGGTAGTGGTGATGCCGCCGGGTCACCCTTTGGCCGGTCAGCCCGCGCTGACCCTGCAGCAGCTGGAGGGCCATGCGTTGCTGCTGTTCCGGCCCGACATGCCGTTTGGCAAGCTGTTGGCCGACCACATCGGGCGCCGCGGGCTGCAGCTGAAATCACTGCTGTCGTTCACCAATGCCAACGAGGCTGTGGCGTTGGTCAAGCAAGGCATGGGCATCAGCGTGATCGACGAGTTCGTTGCACAGGACAGCGGGCTGGCGGTGGTGCCGTTGGCCGATGAGATTCACTTCGATATCAGCTTCGTCTATTCGCGCTTCGAGCCGCCCTCGCATGCAGCGCTGCAGTTGATGCGGGTGTTGCAGGGGCAGGCGCAGAAGCTGGGCCGGGCGCTTGCGCCGGGCTGATCAGCTACGCAACTGCCCCCCTGTGGGAAAGGTTTCAGCCGCGAACACTGCCGAAGCCGGTGCCATGCACCGAGTCGCCAGATTCGCGGGCACGTCCGCTCCCGCTGGGTATACAAGGGTTCGGTTTAAAAGCCGACCGTGGCCGAGAGCAGATAGGTCCGCGGGGTGGACAGGGTCAACCCCGGCTCACTGTCATCCGGCGCCCCTGCCGAGCTCCAGTAGCGATCATCGAGCACATTCTCGACACTGGCCCGCAAGGTAACCTCGGTGGCGTCCACCTTGAAGGCATAACGTGCACCCAGGTCATAACGCTCCCAGCCGTCGATGCGCTTGCTGTTATTCTGGTCCAGGTACTGCGAGCTGGAGTGAGTGCCGCGCGCTGTGAAGGTCAGGCCGTTCACCCCTGGCACGTCCCATTCAGCCCCCAGATTGACGTTGTATTCGGGCGTGGCCGGCGCACGGTTGCCATCGTAGGCACCGCCGACGGTGTCGGTCAGCTCGCTGTCGATATACATCACCCCACCCAACACCCGCACGCCCTGCACCGGCTCACCGAACACACTCAGCTCGATGCCGCGGTTGTCACGCTTGCCATTGGGGCCGAACACCCGCGAGGCGGGGTTGGTCTCGTAGGCCGGCTGGCGAATGCGGAAGGCGCTGGCAGTAAAGGCCACCTGGCCGAGGTCGTACTTGGCCCCCACCTCGATCTGGCGGCTGGTGAACGGCGGGAAGATCTGGTCTTCGTTGATCGAGGTCGATGGGGCGATCTTGCCTTGGCTCAGGCCCTCCATGTAGTTGGCATACAACGAGAGCTGGTCGGTGACCTTGAGCAGTACGCCCCCAGAAGGCGAGACCTTTTCTTCGTCATAGCCCGTATCGCCTTTTACGCCGTCGCTCCAGTCATCCACCTGCACCCGTTGCCAGCGCGCCCCCAGGGTCAACAGCAGGCGGTCGTCGAAAAAGCCAAGGGTATCGGCCAGGGCCACGCCGGAGAAGCGGTTTTCCGTGTAGACCTCGGGGTCGAGGCGGGTTGGCGTACCGGGTGTCGGTGCGGCCACCGGGTTGTAGAGGTTACTCGGCGCCGAGGCATAGCGCGCCCCGCCGTTGGTGAAGTCCATGTAGTAATAGGTGGCGGCCAGGTTCAGCGCATGGCTCACCGGCCCGGTATGGAACCAGTGACGTAAACCGGCCATGGCGGTGCGCACCGACTCGTCCCGGGTAAAGTCACGCGGCTGCACGGTGAAGTCGCCGGCATCGTTGGTGATCGACACATTATGGCGCAGGAAGTCGTGGTTGCTCTTGCGCGCACCGACCGCACCATAGGCCAGCAGCGATTCGCTGATATCGTACTCGGCGTTCAGCGCACCGAAGGTGTCGTTGGTACGCGCCTTGCTCCAGGCCTGGGCGTAGTTGTGGCGTACGTCATTGGCATTGGGCACATTGGCATTGGCACCGACCAGCACACGCTCCTGCGGGGCGTCGGTATCGCGCTCGGTGTGGCCAAGGTCTGCCGAGAGACGCAGGCGCTCGCCTCGAAAATCCAGGCCCAGCACCGCCATTTCGCGGTCGACGCGCTGGTGGTCCCATTCGGTATCACCGGCCTGCTTCACGCCATTGAAGCGCACGCCGAACTGCTGGCCTTCACCAAAGCGACGGCCGATGTCCACTGCGCCGCCAGCCTGGCCGGCCGAGGCGTAGCTGCCGGTGAATTCGGTGATCGGCTTGTCAGCGGCTCGCTTGGGCTGCACGTTGATACCGCCGCCCACGCTGCCACGCGGCGAAATGCCATTGATCAACTGGCTGGGGCCTTTGATGATGTCGACCCGGTCGGCCATTTCCATGTCGATCGAATACGTCGGCAAGATGCCATAGAGACCGTTGTAGGCCACATCACTGTTGAACAGGCTGAAGCCGCGAATGGTGAACTGCTCGAAACGCCCGCCCGCCGGGTTGGTAGCACGCACTGAAGGGTCACTGGCAATCAGCTCGCCCAAGGTGCGCGCCTGTTGGTTCTTGACCAGATCGCTGGTGTAGCTGGTGATGCTGAACGGGGTTTCCATGAAGTCGCGCGAACCGAGCAAACCTTGTGCCCCTTGGCGTGCCACTTGGCCACCGGCATACGACTGCGTTTCGTTGCCTGCGGCCAGGCCGCCGACGATGCGGGTGGGGGCGATTTCCAGCGCGCCACTGGCCTGGGGGGCCGGCATCAGGGTGAAGGCCCCCTCACCCACCGGTAGCGCCTGCAGGCCGCTACTGCGCAGCAACTGGTTGAAGCCTTCATCGACACTGTAACGACCGGACAAGCCGTTACTTTGCCGGCCCTCTACCAATGCCGGGTCCAGCGAAAGGCTGACACCGGCCTGGTCGGCGAAATGGGTCAAAGCGGCACCCAGGCTGGCTGGCGCCACCTGGAACGTACGCCGGGCCGGCTCATCGGCCCAGGCGGGTGCACACAACAGCAGGCTCATCGCGAACAATGGATGTGCTGCGCGCGCCAGTGGGCGCAGGCGGCAAGATTTTACTGCAGGCATTGAACAAGGCTCCCCTTTTATTTTCTCCTACCGGTAATGACCGGCGAGTGAAAAAAAGGGGACAGCCTCATGCTCGATTTTCTCGTGCGGCCAGGCTCACCCAATAACGCGTGCGGGTCTGCACTTGCAACGGCAGGCTGGCGGCGAGCAGGGCCAACACCCGGTCGGTGTCGTCAAGGCGGAACGTGCCGGTAACACGCAAGCGCTCCAGTTCTGGTGCCCAGCGCAGTACGCCGGGGCGATACCTGCGCAGTTCGTGCAGCAACTCGCCCAGCGGGCGGTCGTCCAGCCGTAGCGCACCTTCGCGCCAGCCCAGTTGCCATGCGTCGAACGCTTTGACAGGGCCAACGCCGGCCGCCTGCAAACTGGCCTGTTGGCCGGCCTGTAGCATCACGGCTGGACCCCGCAACGGCTGCAGGCTGACCGCCCCCTTGATCGCCGATACCCGGCAGGCCTCATCAAGCAGGCGCAGGCACGCCTCGCCCCCACTGAGCACCACCCGGCCGTAAGGCACCTGCAAGGTGAGGCTCAGGTTAGCGGGCACGCTGACGGCCACTTCACCGCGCAGCAGTGCCACGCGGCCTGCACCCAGCTCGATATCGACCGCACTGTCGGTGTTCAACTGCAACAAGGTGCCGTCGCTCAGCAGTGCCTGCCTGCGCTCTCCTACCGCGGTGCGCATGTCGGCGGTCCAGGCATCCAGCGGCAGCTCACGGCTCACCAGCCAGGCCACCGGCAACAACGCGGTCACACCCAGGGCTTGTTTGAGCAATGCCCGACGACCGGCATCCGGACGATCCAGGGCGGCCATCGCCAATGCGCCGGGCAACCCGGCAAACCGCGCTCGCAGCAGCGATGCCTTTTGCCAGGCGTCTTCGTGCAGGTGACTGCTGGCGCGCCATTGCGCCAGACGCAGCAGGTCAGATTCGCTTGCGTCGCCAGAATCCAGTAATGCTAGCCAACGGGCTGCAGCACGCAGCGCCTCGCGGGTTTCTGGGGGGTGGGGGCTCATTGCAACTCGGCCAACAGGCAATGTTCGTAAGCCTGCGCCATGTAGCGTTTCACCGAGCGTTGGCAGACGCCCAGGCGCTGGCCAATCTCGGCGTAGCCCAAGCCTTCCAGCTGGCTCCAGAGAAAGGCCTTGCGTATCGCCGGCTTGAGGCCGTCGAGCAATTCATCCAATGCTTGCAGGGTTTCGAGCAGTACCCAGCGCTGTTCTGGCGACGGCACGTGTTGCTCGGGCAACTGCGCCAAGGCATCAAGGTAGGCCTGCTCCAGGCTACGTCGCTGGTGGAAGTTGCTGAGCAAACGCTTGCCCACGGTCAGCAGGTAGGCACGCGGTTCGCGTATGTCTGCCAGCGGCTGGGCGCTGGCCAGAATGCGCAGAAAAGTATCCTGACTGAGGTCGGCGGCATCCCAGGCATTGCCCATACGCCGGCGCAACCAGGCTTCAAGCCAGCCGCGATGCTCCCGGTACAGGGCAGGCAGGCCAGGCTGCGGTGGCGGCGCGGCGTCGATCATGAGGAGGGTCCTGCGGCGGAGTAAATAAGATTAATTCTAATTTACATCCCGCCACAGAACCAAGCGGTTTGTTACCGGTCAGGCAATTGCTTCATCGACCAGCACTTGTGCTTCCTGCACCAGACGCTGCAAATGCGCCTCGTCGATGAAGCTTTCGGCGTAGATCTTGTAGATGTCTTCAGTACCCGACGGGCGCGCGGCGAACCAGCCATTGGCAGTCATCACCTTAAGCCCGCCAATCGCCTGGCCATTGCCTGGGGCGTGGCTGAGGATCTGCACGATCGGCTCACCGGCCAGCTCTGTCGACTTCACCTGCTCCGGCGCCAGCTTGCTCAGCAACGCCTTCTGCCGCGCATCGGCCTTGGCCTCGACACGGGTGGCGAACGGCTTGCCCAGCGCGTCGGTCAGGTCGGCATAAGCCTGGCTCGGGTTACGCCCGGTACGGGCGGTCATTTCGGCGGCCAGCAAGGCCGGGATCAACCCGTCCTTGTCGGTGGCCCACACCGAGCCATCGCGGCGCAGGAACGAAGCCCCTGCACTTTCTTCGCCACCAAAACCGAGCGAACCGTCGTACAGGCCCTGGGCGAAGAATTTGAAGCCCACCGGCACCTCATACAGATCGCGGCCCAGTCGTTGGGTAACGCGGTCGATCAGGCCGCTGGAGACCACGGTCTTGCCCACGGCGGCGTCGGTGCGCCACTGTGGGCGGTGGCGGAACAGGTAGTCGATGGCCACGGCGAGGTAGTTGTTGGGTTGCAGCAGGCCGTCAGGGGTGACGATGCCGTGGCGGTCGTGGTCCGGGTCGCAGGCGAAGGCCACATCAAAGCGCTCGCGCAGGCCTATCAGGCCCTGCATGGCATACGGTGAGGAAGGGTCCATGCGGATCTGGCCGTCCCAGTCGACGGTCATGAAGCGGAAGGTCGGGTCGACCTCGGTGTTCACCACTTCCAGGTCCAGCTGGTAGTGCTTGGCAATGGCCGACCAGTAGCGTACCCCTGCCCCGCCCAGCGGGTCGACGCCCAGGCGCAACCCGGCGCCACGGATGACATCGAAATCGATGACGTTTTCCAGGTCGGCCACATAGTTGCTGACGTAATCGTGGCGGTGGGTGGTCGGCGCCTGCAGCGCCTGGGCATGGCCCATGCGCTTGACGCCCGCCAGGTTAGCCGCCAGCAGCTCGTTGGCCTTGCCCTCGATCCACTTGGTCACGTCGCTGTCAGCCGGGCCGCCGTTGGGCGGGTTGTACTTGAAGCCACCGCTTTGCGGCGGGTTGTGCGACGGGGTGATGACAATACCGTCAGCCAGGCCCTGCGTGCGGCCACGGTTGTGGCAGAGGATGGCGTGGGAAACCGCCGGCGTCGGCGTGTATTCGTCATCCTTGGACAGCATCACCTGCACGCCGTTGGCGGCCAGCACTTCCAGGGCGCTGGCGGTCGCCGGCGCTGACAGGGCGTGGGTATCGGCGCCGATGAACAGCGGGCCATCGATGCCTTTTTCCTGCCGGTACAGGCAGATCGCCTGGCTAATGGCCAGGACGTGATACTCGTTGAAACTCAATTCAAGCGAACTGCCCCGGTGCCCCGAGGTGCCGAAGGCCACGCGCTGGGCCGCCACGGCAGCGTCTGGGCGGCCCGTGTAATAGGCGGTAAGCAGCCGGGGAATATCGACCAGCACGCTGGCCGGAGCCGGCTTGCCTGCCAAAGGACTGAGCGTCATGCAAAAACCTCGAGTTCAACGGATGTTGGTGTTGGAACGTGCAGTGTACTGAGAGTTGCAATGCCGTGCGATGGGGGACTCAAAGAAACCCCAGGCCCTGCAGGGTATTGCGCCTCCCACCCCACCCTATGACGGTCTAGAGTACAAGCCATACCCCTTGTGAATGAGGCCCCATGGCTTTCCATCGCCTGACCCGCACACACCCCCGCCTGAGCCTCGCCGCTGCAGTCGGCCTCGCTGGCGCCTGGCTGATCCCCGCCGGTGATACCGTGCAGCACATCCTCGCTGGCTGGAACTTGGGGGTGTGGCTGTACCTGCTGCTGGTGCTCTACCTGAGCTGGACAGCCAGCCCGGAAAAGGTCCGCAAAGTCGCCGGCGTCGAAGACGAGAACGCAGGCCTGGTCCTGCTGACCGTGTGCATCGCCGCCATCGCCAGCCTTGCCGCGGTCACCCTGCAACTGGTCTCCAGCCGCGGCCTGCAAGGCACGGCCCTGGCCGTGCACTATCTCTACACTGGCCTGACCGTCGCCGGTTCCTGGCTGCTGATCGGCTGCATATTCACCCTGCACTACGCCCGCCTGTTCTACACCGGGCAAAACCACGAACCCCCACTGCGCTTCGCTGATGGCGAGCGCAACCCGGATTACTGGGACTTCCACTACTTCTCGTTCACCATCAGCGTGGCGGTGCAAACCTCGGACGTGGGCGTCGCCGGGCGTGGGTTGCGGCGGGTGGTGCTGGCGCATTCGTTGGTGGGCTTCGTGTTCAATACGGCGATTCTGGGGTTCACTATCAACATCGCTGCCGGGTTGCTGGGTTAAGCAAGCCGCTCGTCTGAAAAACCTGCGCGTCGAACGTCAGCGAACGCCACGAAACCCGATGGTTACCTGACACCTTGCGGTCGGGAAAACGTTTGCCCGTGCAGCCAGCCCACACACTGGACCCATGACAAGGGTGTGACCGCTGTCATGCATTCGCACATTTGTCGTACTTGCAACCGATAATCGCGCGTAGCAGGTGCTATCTTTAGTTTCCCGGCGGCCGCATCGATGTGGCCACCCGCTCATCACGTCCAGGTACGGAAAAGGAGGCTGGCATGAACAAGATGACGTTCCCCAACGCCTGCCAGGTGATGCGCTGGCATTTCCATCCGTTGGGTTTCGAGGCCAGCATGGATGCGCCACGCAGCATGGTCGCGCGGCTGTTCGACCGCGCCAGCGGTGAAACCCTGCTGGCGATTGCGGGCATCCCCTGTGCAGCGATCATGGCCGCCGCCGATGTAGAGCGCATCATCGAGGCCGTCGAGGCGGAAATGGATGCCTTCATTCCCGCCTTTACCTTGCGCGATGCAGTCTAGGCTCTGTTTTCAACGCAGCCTCACCGAGTATCAAGGCTCTTCATACAGCGCCTAGCCCGCAGCAGTGAGTTCCGGGCCCATGTCCTGCAACTTGCTCATGAACTGCTCGGCCGGCACGGGCTGGCCCAGCAGGTAGCCCTGCAACGAATCACACCCCAGACGGGTCAGGAAGTCCTGCTGCTTGTCGGTTTCAACCCCCTCGGCAACGATACGCAGGCCTAACGCCTGGCCCAGTGCGACAATTGCCGAAACAATCGCTGCATCGTCACTGTCCTGCTCCAGGTCGCGTACGAAGCCGCGGTCGATTTTCAGCTCGTTGGCTGGCAGGCGCTTGAGGTACATCAGGCTGGAATAGCCCGTACCAAAGTCATCAATGGACAAGTCCACGCCCATGTCGGACAGGCGCTGCAGCACGGTCAGGCTGGCATCGGCATCGTGCATGGCGGTGGTTTCGGTAATTTCCAGTGTCAGGCAGTTGGCTGGCAAGCCGTTCTGCTGCAGGGCGCGGGCCACGCTGTCGACCAGACCGGCATGGCAGAACTGGATGGCCGACAGGTTCACCGCCATGCGCCAGCCATGGTGCCCCTGGTCCAGCCACTGACGCATCTGACGGCAGGCCTCAGTGAGTACCCACTCACCAATGGGGATGATCAGGCCGGTCTTTTCTGCCAGGCCGATGAAGCGGTCAGGCAGCAGCAGGCCCTGCTGCGGGTGCTCCCAGCGCAGCAATGCTTCGGCACCGATCGGCTGGCAGGCCTGGGCGTCGAACTTGGGCTGATAATGCAAGCGGAACTGGCGCTGCTCAAGCGCCAGGCGCAAGTCCTGCAGCAGCTGCAACTGCTGGCGCGCGTTGCTGTTCATCGACACATCGAAGAAGCTGTAACCGTTCTTGCCGGCGCTCTTGGCATGGTACATGGCAGCGTCGGCGTTACGCAGCAGCTCATGCTGGTCCTGGCCATTGCCCGGGTACAGAACGATGCCCAGGCTCGCCGACAGTTGCAGGTCGTGCTCGGCCACGCGGAAAGGCCGGGACACCAGGTTTACCTGCTTGACCGCCACGTCCATGGCATCGTTCGGCTCCTGCAGTTCCACCAGCAGCACGAATTCGTCGCCGCCAATCCGTGCCAGCGTGTCCTGGCTGTGCAGGTGGCCGCGCAGGCGGGCCGCCACCGCTTTGAGCAGAAGGTCACCGATATGATGGCCAAAGGCATCGTTGACGGGTTTGAAGCCGTCCAGATCAATGAACATCAGGGCAAAACAACCGCCCTGCTCCGCCACTTTGGCAATGGCCTGTTCGATGCGGTCCGCCAGCAGGGTACGGTTGGGCAGATCGGTGAGGGTGTCGTGCAAGGCCAGTTGGGTCAGTTCCTGGTTGGCCAAGGTCAGCGAACGGGCCAACTCGGCAGTACGTGCCTCGAGACGCGCGTCCAGCACCGAAGTCAGCAAAGCCACTGCCAGTACTGCCAGCGTGGTGATCAGCACCAGGTAAACAAGGCTGTCCCCCTGCAACCCGCCCCCCAGCGCGCCGCAGAAGCTGCCCTCGGGGAAGTTTGCCGCTGCCATGCCGGTGTAATGCATGCCCACGATGGCAACGCCCATGACCACCGCCGCCAGGCCGCGGATCTGCCGTATATAGGGTGTGTGTGTGCGCAGGCGGAAGGCAATCCACAATGCCGCCGCCGAGGCGCCTACGGCAATCAGCAGCGAAGCGCCGAACAACGTCGGGTCGTAATCGATGCCTGGCAGCATGCGCAGCGCGGCCATGCCGGTGTAGTGCATGCAGGCGATACCGGCGCCCATGATCAGCGCACCGAACCCCAACTGCAGCGCTGGCAGGCTCGGCTGACTGACCAGCCACAAGGCAAAGCCCGAGGACAGCACAGCGATCAGCAGCGAGAACGCGGTCAGGGCCAGGTCGTACCCCAAGTCGATGGGCAAGCTGAAGGCAAGCATGCCAATGAAGTGCATCGACCACACGCCGATGCCCATGGCCAACGCACCGCCGCCCATCCACAGGCAGGCAGCGCGGCCCTTGGCCGTGGCGATGCGGCCGGTCAGGTCAAGGGCGGTATAGGATGCCAGTATCGCCACGCACAGCGAAATCAACACCAGCGAAGAGGAGTAGCTACCGGTCAGCATTGAGAGTTCCAGCGCCGGGACAGGGGGCCCGACAAAAGCTGACGATTGTACTCAAGCTTAAGCGAAACGCACGGGGTTTTTGCGAATGGGAATGGATCCAATAACCGCAGCCTACCCCCTCTGCGTTTGGTCAATTCTGCTCGGCAAACGCCTGCTCTGCATCCCAGCCGCCGCCCAACGCAGCCACCAGTTGCACACTGGCCACCAGGCGCCCTTGCAGCAGGTTCAGCACACTGCGCTCGTTGCTCAGCGCCGTGGTTTGCACGTTGACCACATCCAGATAGCCGATCAGCCCGGCACGGTACTGGTTTTCGGTCAGGCGCAACGACTCACGGGCGGCGTCAAGCGCCTCTTGGCGCACCACGGCTTCATCGCCATACACCTTCAGTTGAACCAGCAGGTTTTCCACTTCCTTGAAGCCGTCCAGCACGGTCTGGCGGTACTGCGCCACCGTCTGGTCATACACGGCCACCGTGCGGTCGACCTCGGCGCTGCGTTTGCCGGCGTCGAACAGGGTCAACGCCAACTGCGGGCCTACCGACCAGTAGCGGTTGGGCAACTCGATCCAGTTGCTGAAGCTGCTGCTGGAATAACCACCACTCATGCTCAGGCTGAGGTCCGGGAAGTAGGCTGCCCGCGACACCCCGATGTTGGCGTTGGCCGCCATCACGTTGCGTTCGGCTGCCGCGATGTCCGGGCGCCGCTCCAGCAGCTGCGAAGGCAGCGAAACCGGTATTTGCGGCAACGCGGGAATCGCCTTGCTGTCGGCCAGGGCGAAGTCGGCAGGCGTCTTGCCCAGCAGCACGGCGATGGCGTTTTCGAACTGCGCACGCTGCCAGATCAGGTCAATCAAGTCAGCCTGGGTGCTTTTGAGCTGCGTACGGGCCTGGGCCACGGCATCCGGGCCGGCGACACCGGCGCGGTACTGGTTTTCGTTCATTCGCAGCGAGCGCTCATAAGCCGCCACGGTGGCTTCCAGCAAGCGCTTCTGCTCATCGATCACCCGCAATTGCAGGTAGTTCTGCACCAGCTCCGACTGTTGGCTCAAGCGGATCGACGCAAGGTCGGCGAAACTCGCTTCGGCACTGGCCTCGTTGGCATTCAGGGTTTCGCGCAGCTTGCCCCACAGGTCGATCTCCCAGCTCACGCCCAACTGCGCGTTGTAGGTGTTGCGAATGCCGCTGCTGTTATTGGACAGGCTGGAACTGGAGCTGCCGGTGCCCTGCGCCGAACGGTTCTTGCTGGCGCTCAGGTCCAGGCTGGGGAACAGCGCCGCACGGCTGCTGCGCACCAGCGCCTGGGCCTGGCGGTACTGGGCTTCTGATTGCGCCACGGTCTGGTTGCTGCGGTTAAGCTCTTCGACCAGCGCGTTGAGCCCGGCATCACCGTAGATTTCCCACCAGGCGCCACGGGCGATGGCGTCGGACGGCGAGGCCTGGGTCCAGCCTTCGGCGTGCTTGAACTGCGCCGCCGTGCTGTTCAGCTCGGGGCGGTGGTAGTCCGGGCTCAGGGTACAGGCACTGAGCAAGGCCACGCACAACCCGGCACCAAGCAGGCGCGAGCCACGGCCACGGGTCAGTGCCTGCAGGGCACGGTGAAGTGGGGTCTGGGCAAAAGTCATAGCGGGGTTTCCAGGGCGGCGTCGGTGCGCACGCCGCGCCAACGGTTGAAACGGTGGCGCAGGCGGTCCAGGTACAGGTAAACCACCGGCGTCGTATAAAGGGTGAGGATCTGGCTGAACACCAGGCCACCGATGATGGTCAGGCCCAGCGGCTGACGCATTTCTGCGCCTTCAGCCTGGCTCAGCAGCAACGGCAATGCGCCAAGGATCGCCGCCAGGGTGGTCATCAGGATCGGCCGCAGGCGCAGCAGGCAGGCCTGGCGGATCGACTCTTCCGGCGAAAAGCCCTGATGGCGCTCCAGCTGCAAGGCCAGGTCGATCATCAGGATGGCATTCTTTTTCACCACCCCAATCAACAGGAACAGCCCCAGCAACGAGATCAGGCTGAACTCGCCACCGGTGACGTACAGCGCCAGCAAGGCCCCGACGCCCGCCGAAGGCAGTGTCGAGAGAATGGTCAGCGGGTGAATGTAGCTTTCATACAGAATGCCCAGCACCAGGTACACCAGCAGCAGTGCGCCAAGGATCATGAATGGCTGGCCCTGCTGGGTCTGGGCAAAGGCATCGGCAGTGCCGCCGAGCTTGGCAATCACCTCCTCGGGCAGGCCCAGTTTGGCCACCGCGCGCTCCAGTGCCGCCATGGCCTGATCGGGGCTGTAGCCCTCGGCGACGTCGAAGGCGATGTCTTCCGAAGCGAACTGGCCTTCGTGGCTGACCCGGTCGTTGGCCAGGCTGTTCTCGTAGTGGGCGATGGTCGACAGCGGTACCCGGGCGCCGTCGGCGGTGATCACCTGCACTTGCTCCAGCGTGCTCGGGTCCCAGGCGTATTTCGGGTTGATCTCGAGCACCACCTGGTACTGGTTGAGGCTGTCGTAGATGGTGGAGATCTGCCGCTGGCTGTAGGCGTTGTTCAGTACTGCGGTGACCATGTCCATGTCGATGCCCAGGCGCTTGGCCTGGTCACGGTCGACCACCAGCGTCACCTGTTGGGTACCGGCACCATCGCGGGCGTCAATGGCGGTCAGCTCAGGCAGTGCACGCAGCGCCGCGACCACCTTGGGAAACCATTCGCGCAACGCCGCCAGGTCGCCACTTTGCAGGGTATACAGGTACTGAGAGGAGGTCTGGTCACGCCCACCGCCACCCAGTTGCAGGTCCTGGTCGGCCATCAGGAACAGGCGCCCGCCGGGCACTTTGGGCAGCTCCTTGCGCAGGCGTTCGATCACCTTCTGCGCATCGATCTTGCGCTCGCTGATCGGTTTCAGGCGCACCAGCACCATGGCGTTGTTGGTACCGCTGTTGCCACCGATGAAACCGGCAACGCTCTGTACTGCCGGGTCGGCCAGCAAGGCGCGGCGGTAGATTTCCATCTTCGGCTGCATCACCGTGAACGACAGGCCGTCGTCACCCCGGATGAAGCCCATCAACTGGCCGGTATCCTGCTGGGGTATCAGCGTCTTGGGCACCACCACGTACAGGGCGATGTTGATGCCGATGGTGGCCAACAGGCTGAGCAGGGTCAGGCGCTTGTGGCGCAGGGCCCAGCCCAGGCTGCGGTCATAGGCAGCAACCATGCGCTGATGCAGCTTGTCGCTCCAGCGCTGCAGACGTGTCTGCTGGGCCTGGTGCGGCTTGAGCCAGCGGGCGCAGAGCATCGGTGTAAGGGTGAGCGACACCACCAGCGAGACGATGATCGCCGCCGCCAGGGTGATGGAAAACTCCTGGAACAGGTTGCGCACGATGCCGCCCATGAACAGGATGGAGACGAACACCGCCACCAGCGACACGTTCATCGACAGCAAGGTGAAGCCCACCTCCTTGGCGCCCAGGAAGGCCGCCTTCATCGGTGGCTGGCCGTTCTCGATGTGCCTGGAGATGTTTTCCAGCACCACGATGGCATCGTCCACCACCAGCCCGGTGGCAAGGATCAGCGCCATCAGCGACAGATTGTTGAGCGAGAAACCGCACACGTACATGACCGCGAACGTACCCACCAGCGATACCGGCACCGCCAGGCTGGGGATCAGCGAGGCGCGCAGGCTGCCGAGGAACAGGTAGACCACCAGGATCACCAGCACCACGGCGATCAGCAGGGTGTGCTCGGCCTCTTTGAGGGTGGCCTTGATCACGGGCGAGCGGTCCATGGCCACGTTCAGGTGCACGCTGGCGGGCAGCAACGACTGCAATGCCGGTAGCTGCGCCTTGATCTGGTCGACCGTTTCGATGATGTTGGCGCCGCTCTGGCGGTTGACCACCAGCAGCACCGCTGCCTGGTCGTTGAAGAAGCCGCTGTTGTAACGGTTTTCAACGCCGTCGGTGACCGTCGCCACGTCAGACAGGCGCAGAATGGTGCCGTTCTGCTGGCGAATAACCACCGGCTCGTAATCCTTGGCACTTTCCAGCTGGTCGTTGGCCCGCACCTGCCAGTTGCGCTCGGTGTCCTCGACAAAGCCCATGGGCCGGCGCTGGTTGGCGTTGGACACGGCAGTGCGCACTTCGTCCAGCGACAGGTTGTACTGGTTGAGCAGTTGCGGCTCGACGGCAATGCGCACGGCAGGCAGCGAACTGCCGCCGATCTGCACCTCCCCTACCCCCGCTACCTGAGCCAGGCTCTGTGAAAGGATGGTGTCGGCCAGGTCATACAGCTGGCCCTTCTGCAACACATCCGAAGTCAGTGACAGCACCATGATCGGCGCCTGCGACGGGTTGATCTTCTTGTAGGTGGGCATGCTACGCATGCCACTGGGCAGCAGGTTGCGGGTAGCGTTGATCGCCGCTTGCACCTCACGGGCTGCGCCATCGATGTCACGGCCCATCTCGAAGCCGATGATTACCCGTGTCGCCCCCTGGTTGGAGCTGCTGGTGAGCGTGGTGACGCCGGCGATGCTGCCCAGCTTGCGTTCCAGCGGTGTGGCCACGGTGGACGCCATGACCTCGGGGCTGGCACCAGAGAGGTTCGCCGACACCACGATCACCGGGAAGTCCATTTGCGGCAGTGGCGCCACCGGTAGCAAGCCAAAGCTGACCCCACCCAGCAGCATGATCGCCAGGCTCAACAGCATGGTCGCCACCGGGCGACGGATGAAAGGCCCGGACAGGTTCATGCCTGGGCCTGCTTCACGTCAGTGGCCGGGCGCAGGCGGCGGGCCAGGCGATCGAAGTACAGGTAGATGACCGGGGTGGTGAACAGCGTCAGCACCTGGCTGACCAGCAACCCGCCGACCATCACCAGGCCCAGTGGCTGGCGCAGCTCGGCACCGGAACCGGTGGCAAGCATCAGCGGCACCGCACCAAACAGCGCGGCCAGGGTGGTCATCAGGATCGGCCGGAAGCGCAGCAGCGCCGCCTGGTAGATGGCATCGCGCGGGCTCATGCCCTGATGGCGCTCGGCCTCCAGGGCGAAGTCGATCATCATGATCGCGTTCTTCTTGACGATACCGATCAGCAGGATGATGCCGATGATGGCGATCATGCCCAGGTCGTTACCGCTGATGAGCAAGGCCAGCAAGGCGCCGACCGCCGCTGACGGCAGGGTCGAGAGGATGGTGATCGGGTGGATGTAGCTTTCGTACAGCACCCCCAGCACGATGTACATGGTCACCACCGCCGCCAGAATCAGCAGCAAGGTGCTCGACAACGATGCCTGGAAGGCCTCGGCCGCACCCTGGAAGCGGGTCTGCACACCCAGCGGCATGCCGATGTCCTGCTGCACCTGCTCGATCACCTGCACGGCTTCGCCCAGCGACGCGCCGTGAGCCAGGTTGAACGACAAGGTCACTGCCGGGAACTGGCCGATGTGGGAAATAGCCAGCTGGGCTTGACGCTGCTCGATCCGCGCCAGCGCCGAAAGGCGCACCTGGCCGCCATCGGTGGCCTTGACGTGGATCGACTCCAGCGCCTGCGGGCCGATCGTTGCGGCGTCCTTGGACTGCAACACCACGCGGTACTGGCTGGCCTGAGTGTAGATGGTCGAGATCTGCCGCTGGCCGAAGGCGTCGTACAGGGCATTGGTGATCTGCGACACGCTGATCCCCAGGCGGCTGGCCATGTCACGGTCGATGACCAGGTACACCTGCAAGCCCTTGTCCTGCAGGTCGCTGGCCACATCGGCCAGTTCCGGGCGCTGCTGCAGCGCCTGCACCAGCTTGCCGCTCCACTGCGCCAGCAGGTCGGCGTCCGGCGACGACAGGCTGAACTGGTACTGGGTGCGGCTGACCCGGTCCTCGATGCTCAGGTCTTGCACCGGCTGCATGAACAGGCGGATGCCCACCAGCCGGTCGACCTGTGGCTGCAGGCGGCTGATCACTTCGCTGGCGCTGACATCGCGCTCGCCGTGGGGCTTGAGGTTGATCAGCAGGCGACCACTGTTGAGCGTGGCGTTGTCGCCGTCTACGCCAATGTAGGACGACAGGCTTTGCACGGCCGGGTCTTGCAGGATGACCTTGCTCAGGGCCTGCTGACGTTCGCTCATGGCGGCGAACGAGGTGGACTGCGGCGCTTCGGAAATACCCTGGATCACCCCCGTGTCCTGCACCGGGAAGAAGCCCTTGGGCACGACCATGTACAGAAACACCGTGAGCACCAGGCTGGCAACCGCCACCAGCAAGGTCAGCGGCTGATGCTTGAGCACCCACTGCAGGGTACTGCCGTAGTGCTTGATCAGCCAGTCGATCCAGGCGCCACTGGCACGGTAGAAGCGGCCTTGTTCTTCTTCCTTGGGCTCGCGCTTGAGCAGACGCGCGCACATCATCGGTGTCAGGGTCAGGGACACCACCAGGGAAATCAGAATGGCGACTGCCAGCGTGATGGCGAACTCGCGGAACAGGCGACCGACCACGTCCGCCATGAACAGCAACGGGATCAGTACCGCAATCAGCGAGAAGGTCAGCGAAATCAGGGTGAAGCCAATCTGCCTGGCACCCTTGAGCGCCGCCTGCATGGGCGTCTCGCCCTCTTCGATATGCCGGGAGATGTTCTCCAGCATGACGATGGCATCATCGACCACAAAGCCGGTGGCGATGGTCAGGGCCATGAGTGTCAGGTTGTTGACCGAGAACCCGGCCAGGTACATGACCCCGAACGTCCCGATCAGCGACAGTGGCACGGCAATCGACGGAATGAGGGTGGCGCTGAAGCGGCGCAAGAAGACGAAGGTGACCATCACCACCAGAACGATGGCGATCAGCAGTTCGTGCTGCACGTCCTTGACCGCGGCACGAATGGTCTGGGTGCGGTCGGTCAGCACCGAGACATCGAGGCCGGCCGGCAGGTTGTCGGTGATCGACGGCAGCAGGCCCTTGATGCGGTCGACCACTTCGATCACGTTGGCGCCCGGCTGACGCTGGATGTTCAGCAGC
The DNA here is from genome assembly GCF_046230975.1 of Pseudomonas sp. KCJK9058. Classification (NCBI taxonomy): domain Bacteria; kingdom Pseudomonadati; phylum Pseudomonadota; class Gammaproteobacteria; order Pseudomonadales; family Pseudomonadaceae; genus Pseudomonas; species Pseudomonas sp. KCJK9058. Next base: position 40,571 of record NZ_JBJJLR010000033.1, on the reverse strand, counting down.
ACAGCATGGTTCTCGTTCGCCCAGGCGGCCAGCCGCTCGTTCTCGGCGCCGTCGACGATTTCGGCCACATCTTTCAGGCGCAGCGGCGCACCGTTGTTGTAGGCCAGGATCAGGTTGGCGTATTCCTCGGGAGAGCGCAGCTGGTCGTTGGCATCGAGCATCGAGACCCGGGTCGGGCCGTCGAAGTTGCCTTTGGGCTGGTTGACGTTGGAGGCACCGATCAGCGTGCGCACGTCATCCAGATTCAAGCCATTGGCCGCCAGGGCGTCGACGTTGACCTTGATGCGTACCGCCTGGCGCTGGCCACCGGCAATGCTGACCATGCCCACGCCGCTGATTTGCGCCAGCTTTTGCGCCACGCGGGTATCGACCAGGTCGTTGAGCTTGGGCAGCGGCATGGTCTTGCTGGAGATGGCCAGGGTCAGCACCGGGGTGTCGGCCGGGTTGACCTTGTTGTACACCGGCGGTGCCGGCAGGTCACTGGGCAGCAGGTTGCTGGCGGCGTTGATCGCGGCCTGCACCTGTTGCTCGGCAACGTCCATGTTCATGTCGAGGTTGAAACGCAGGGTCAGCACCGACGCACCGCCAGAACTGGTCGAGGCCATCTGCTCCAGGCCCGGCATCTGGCCGAACTGGCGCTCCAGTGGCGCGGTGACAGCGCTGGTCATCACCTGCGGGCTGGCGCCGGGGTACAGGGTCATGACACGAATGGTCGGGTAATCCACCTGCGGCAAGGCGGAAACCGGCAGCAACTTGTAGGCGATCAGGCCAGCCAGCACGATGGCCAGCATGCTCAGCGTGGTGGCGACCGGGCGCAGGATGAACAGGCGCGAGAGGTTCATGCGCCCGCCTTGCCTGCTGCGTTGCCAGGTTGTGCTTCATCTGTTTGCGCCGCCCCCTTGGCTTCCTGCCCTTGCAAGTGCTGGCCCGGGGTGGTCGGCACTTGCGAGCTGTCTTCGACCACTTCCACCTGGGTGCCTTCGCGCAGGCGGTCGGTGCCTTCCAGCACCAGGCGGTCGCCGGCCTTCAAGCCGTCGAGAATGACGCTGTTCTCGCCATCGCTGGCGCCCACCTTCAGCTTGCGGACATTGACAGTGCTCTTCTCGTTGACCACATAGGCAAAGGTGCCATCGTTGCCAAACTGGATGGCCGCGGCCGGGGCCATGACCACCTGTTTGAGGGTGTCGGCCAGCAAGCGCACGTTGACGAACTGGTTGGGGAACAGGGCCAGGTCCTTGTTCTCGAAGCGGCCTTTGAACTTCAGCGTGCCGGTGGTGGTGTCGATCTGGTTGTCGATGCTGCCCAGCACACCGGTGGATTGCAGCTTGCTGTCACCGCGGTCCCAGGCCTCGACCGGCAGGCTGGCGCCACTGCGGTAGCGCTCCAGCACAGTGCTCAGTTCGGTTTCCGGCAGGGTGAAGGCGACGTTGATCGGCTCGGTCTGGGTGATCACCACCAGCGCGGTGGTGTCGTTGGCGGCCACCAGGTTGCCCAGATCGAGCTGGCGCAGGCCCACACGGCCACTGATCGGCGCACGGATCTGGGTGAAATCGAGGTTCAGGCGGGCGTCGTTGACCTGTGCCTGATTGGTCTTGACCAGCCCCTGGAACTGCGCAACCTGGGCTTCGGCAGTGTCCAGGGTTTGCTTGGCGATGCTGTCTTCGGCGTACAGGCCTTTATAGCGGGCCAGGTCGACCTGAGCGTTCTTCAACTGTGCCTGGTTCTGCGCCAAGGTGCCTTCGGCCTGCTGCAGGGCGATGCGATAAGGGCGCGGGTCGATTTCGGCCAGCAGGTCGCCAGCCTTGACGCGCTGGCCTTCCTTGAAGTGGATGTTCACCAGTTCGCCAGCCACGCGGCTGCGCACATTGACCGTGTTGGTCGCGGTGACCGTGCCCAAGGCTTTGTAGTAGAGGGGGAAGTCGCCTGTCCGCACCGGCACGACGCGTACCGGCACTGGGTCGCTGGAGCCGCCAAAACCTGGGCGGCCGCCGATCATGCCCATGCCCTTGCCACCGCGCACGCCACCGGCTTCTTTATGCGCAGGCGTCGCTGCGGGCCACAGCCACCAGGCCAGTGCAGCCACCAGCAGCAGGATCAGCAGGCCGACGAGCCAGCGACGAAGGGAACGGGAATTGGACGCTTGCATGGGTTGAACGAACCTTGTTCGGAATGACGACTTGAGGAGGATGAACGATAAGCACTGCCATCGTTTTAGCAAAGGGCCTTTACCAGAGGTTTACCTTTGCCTGACGTTGCCAAGAGGCGGAATTTTAAATGAAAACGGCCCGGAACGTGTTCCGGGCCGTTACAGGGTGTTGCTTGGAGCGGTGGCGAGCCTGAAGGTTCGGTTGCCTGGTCTGGCCCTTTCGCGGGTGAACCCGCTCCTACGGGGATGTCACAGCCGTTGAAACCTGTGCCGCACGTTGTAGGAGCGGGTTTACCCGCGAAGAGGCCATCACAGGCTACAGGCGCCCGCCCTGCCCCACGCAATCCTTACTTCAGTACAGCCAGCGCCGCCTCGTAGTTCGGCTCGTCAGCAATTTCGCCAACCAGTTCGCTGTGCAGCACCTTGTCGTTCTCGTCCAGCACCACCACGGCGCGGGCGGCCAGGCCGGCCAGCGGGCCGTCGGCGATGGCTACGCCGTAGTTTTCGAGGAACTCGCGGCCACGCAGGGTCGACAGGTTCTTCACGTTGTCCAGCCCTTCAGTGCCGCAGAAGCGTGCCTGGGCGAACGGCAGGTCAGCCGAGATGCACAGCACCACGGTGTTGGCGACGTCGTTGGCCTGGGCGTTGAACTTGCGCACCGAGGTGGCGCAGGTCGGGGTATCGACGCTTGGGAAGATATTCAGCACCTTGCGCTTGCCGGCGTAGTCTTTCAGCGACTTGTCAGCCAGGCCTTCACCTACCAGGGAGAAAGCCGGAGCCTGGGCGCCGGCCTGTGGCAGGTTACCGTTGACCTGGACCGGGTTGCCTTTGAGAGTCACTTGAGCCATGACGAAATCCTTATGCGGGGTTTGAAAAGGACACTGAGTTAAGCATGAAGGCAGCCGGGTGCCTATGGGGGCAGGTGAAATTGTTCCATTGCCGGACGATTTTTGTGGACAAAAAATGCTGATAGCCGCGGTTACGGCCAGTGGCCTCGCCGTTGCCGAGTGCCCATCCCGCCCCCCTACAATTCCTACACCTCTATCGGAAGTTTCGCTACCACGCTCACCTTGTACATCTTTAGCGTACTGATTTACTGGATGACGAAAGCTATTTCTTGCAATTCCAATCGAGGAGTTAATGGCATGAACCGCCCCACTGGTTCGCTTCGGCGCCACCTGTGCTCGACGTTGCTGATTTTGTTATGTCTGCTGGGTGTGTTTCCTCTGGACGTGATCCTCCCATCATTCCCTGCGCTCTCAGATGAGTTTCGGGTCGACACAAAACAGATTGCGTACTCAGTGAGCTTTTTTGCTGTCGGTGTGGCCATGGCGCAAATCGTGATCGGCCCACTGTCGGATGGCATCGGGCGCAAGCGTTTGTTGCTCGCTGGGTTGAGCGTATCTATTGTGGGGGCGCTCGGTTGCGTATTTTCAACCCAATATGAAACGTTCATGGCCTTTCGCTTGGTGCAGGCCCTGGGTTGCGGCAGCCTCGTGCTAGGCCAGGCGCTTGTGCAGGACCTCTACAGCGGTACACAACGCAATGCCATGCGCATCCTGTTAACAAGCGCGAGCGGGTTGTTCATCTCCCTGTCACCGCTGGCAGGTGCCTTTCTTCAACAGTCGTTTGGCTGGAAGGCAAGCTTTACGGTATTCGTGATCATCGCTGCAATCGTTTCACTTCTATCGTGTGTGCTGCTCCATGACGCACCTGCGTCGCATGACCGGGCGCCAAGCATGTCCAGTTATCGGGTGATGCTGCGAGACACGGACTATCTCGCGCATTCCATGCTCTCCAGCCTCGCCTTTGCCTGCCATTTTTCCTTTATCGTCATAGCGCCCTTGCTGCTGATGGGCAGGCTGGAGCTGACGGCCTATCAATTTTCTCTGGTCTTTATCGGCTATGGGTTGGCATACATCGTCGGCGGCATGGCTGCGACCTACTTGAACAGTCGCGTAAGCCCGCAAGCTCAAATAAAAGCAGGCTTGCTGCTTATAAGTACGGCGGGCATTACCCTTTTGATGTGGGAATGGGTGGCAGGTTTATCTGTGCTGGGTGTTCTACTGCCGATGATTGTCTGTACCACCGGGACAACCCTGGTACGCCCCGCCGCAACGACCCAGGCTTTGGTGCGCTATCCGCTTCAGGCAGGTGCGGCAGCGTCGCTCAATACGACATTGCTGTTCGCCGGTGCCGGTTTGACGAGCAGTGTGGTCGCAGGTTTGGAAAGCGAGCTACCGGCCGGCTTGGGCGTGCTGTTCGTGGTGGCCAGCCTGTGCGGAAGGTGGCTGCTTGCATGCACCAAGGACGATGGAATGCAACGCTGCTGAACCCTTGATCAGGCAAAAAAATGCCCGGGTGGCGACAAGCGACCCGGGCATTCTTGAATGAAACGGGTGAATCAGCTTACAAGGCCGTACACCACCGAGGTCAGCGCAACCAGGCCGACCACGACAACGAACACGTTGGAGGCCGCACCACTGTACTTGCGCATCGATGGCACACGGCGAATGGCGTACATCGGCATCAGGAACAACAGCACCGCGAGAATCGGGCCGCCGAGCGACTCGATCATGCCGAGAATGCTCGGGTTGAGCGTGGCGACGATCCAGCACACCACCAGCATCAGTGCGGCAACCACGCGGTCCAGGGCCTTGGCGCCTGGGCGCGCACCGGTCTTGGCGATGATGCCCTTCAGGCCTTCGCTGGCACCGATATAGTGGCCGAGGAACGACTTGGCGATGGCCACGAAGGCGATCAACGGCGCAGCGAACGCGATGGTCGGGTTGCTGAAGTGGTTGGCCAGGTACGACAGGATCGACAGGTTCTGCGCCTTGGCTTCGGCCAGCTGGGCGCTGCTCAGGGTGAGCACGCAGCTGAACACGAAGAACAGCACCATCACCACCATCAGCAGGTGGGCACGACGCAGGATCTGGCCGCTGCGCTCGTCGGCGTGCGCGCCGTAACGGCGCTTCTGGTCGACGGCAAAGGCCGAGATGATCGGCGAATGGTTGAACGAGAACACCATCACCGGAATGGCCAGCCACAGGGTGTGCAGGAAGGCCGAGGCCGGCGGCACCTCTGTGGCGCTGTCGAGAATGCCACCGGTCCAGTGCGGCACCAGGTACAGGCCCAGCAACGCCAGAGCGACGATGAACGGGTAGACCAGCAGGCTCATGACCTTGACCGTGGCCTGCTCCCCGCAGCGCACGATGGCCAGCAGGCCGAGGATCAGCACGAATGACAGGATTGCCCGTGGCGGCGGCTGCATGTGCAGCTGGTGTTCCATGAAGCTGGACACGGTGTTGGTCAGCGCCACGCTGTAGATAAGCAGGATCGGGAAGATGGCGAAGAAGTACAGCACGGTGATCGAGGCACCGGCGGTGATGCCGAAATGCTCCTTGACCACTTCGGTGATGTCGCTGCCATCGCGCCCGGAAAGGACGAAACGGGTCAGCCCGCGATGGGCGAAATAGGTCATCGGGAAGGCCAGCACGGCCAGGATCAGCAGCGGCCAGAAGCCGCCAAGGCCGGCGTTGATCGGCAGGAACAGTGTCCCGGCGCCGATGGCTGTGCCGAACAGGCCCAGCATCCAGGTGGTGTCGTGACGCGCCCAAGTGCCGAGGGCGGCGGGGGTCGATTCTGCAAAGCGTTGTTCAACGCTTGGGGCCTGCTCATTCATTCCGGGTGAAGCTCCACTCGCAAGACTGCAACAGGCTGAGAATGGCGAAATAGACGTTTCGCCCAACTCAACCGGAAAAGAGGGGCGCGATTGTGCACGGAAAGGTTGCACTTGCGAAGCCCTTTTCCGAGGAGCGGTTGCACTTGTCTTTACAAGTGGAAGGCATTGCTGGTGCCGTTCGGTGGAATGTAGCGGCCTGGGAGCCTGTGGGGCCGCCTGTGGGAGCGGCCTTGCGTCGCGATAGGGCCGCAAAGCGGCCCCAGCAATTTCAGCGGCAGAGCTGCAATCGTGGGGGCGCTCCGCACCCCTTTCGCGACGCAAGGCCGCTCCCACAAAGTCCAACCGCGCCCCGCAGGAGGGGCCGTGGCTGGCGAGTTACTTCTGAACGGCAGCGAACGCTTCGGCAACCCGTTGCAGGTTGGCCGGGCGCAGGCCGGACATGCACACACGGCCGCTGTCGATCAGGTACACGCCGAACTCGTCACGCAGGCGACGTACCTGCTCGACGCTAAAGCCGGTGTAGCTGAACATGCCGCGCTGGCGCAGGAAGAACTGGAAGTCCTGGCCCGGCAGCAACACGGCCAGGGCATCGACCAGCGCCTGGCGCATGTCGAGGATACGCTTGCGCATCACTTCGACTTCTTCGGCCCACTGGGCATTCAGGCCAGCATCGCTCAGTACGCCAGCAACCAGCTGGGCGCCGAAGTTGGGCGGGCTGGAGTAGTTGCGGCGCACGGTGGCCTTCAGCTGGCCAAGCACGCTCTGGGCAGTGGCCTCGTCATCACACACCACCGACAGGCCGCCCACCCGCTCGCCATACAGCGAGAAGATTTTCGAGAAGGAGTTGCTGACCAGGCACGGCACGCCGGCACGGGCCATTTCGCGGATAGCGTAGGCGTCTTCTACCAGGCCTTCGGCGAAGCCTTGATAAGCGATGTCGAGGAACGGGATCAGCTGGCGCGCCTTGACCACTTCGACCACTTGTTGCCACTGGTGCTGCTGCAGATCGGCACCGGTAGGGTTGTGGCAGCACGGGTGCAGCAGTACAACGCTGTTGGCCGGCAGGCTCTGCAAGGTGGCCAGCATGCCGTCGAAGTCCACGCCACGGGTGGCCTGGTCAAAGTACGGGTAGGTGTGCACCTTGAAGCCTGCACCTTCGAAGATGGCGCGGTGGTTGTCCCAGGTCGGGTTGCTGACCCAGACTTCGGACTGCGGGAAGTAGCGCTTGAGGAAGTCGGCACCGACTTTCAGGGCGCCGGAGCCACCCACGGTCTGTACGGTGGCCACACGGCCGCCGGTCACGGCCGGGTGATCAGCACCGAACAGCAGCGCCTGGATGGCTTGGCGGTAGCTGGCCAGGCCTTCCATCGGCAGGTACAGGGAGGCTTCGTGGTCCTGACCGGCAATGCGTTTTTCCACCGCATCCACCGCCGCCAGTTGCGGCACCACGCCAGCCTCATCGTAGTACAGGCCAATACTCAGGTTGACCTTGTCGGCGCGCGGGTCGGCCTTGAAGGTTTCCATCAACGAGAGGATCGGGTCGCCGGCATAGGCATCGACATGTTTGAACACAGCGTGCAGCTCCTTGGATCAGGACGGTACGGAAAGTCAGCCCTGAGCATACCCGCAGAGCGGGCTCAGGAACATCCACTATTGTGCAAGGTTGTCTATGCAACATTGCATGGCTGGAAATTCGTGCTGGATTCTTCGCGGGTAAACCCGCTCCTACGGGTTCAGCGCACAGCCTGGGAACAGCTCAGGCACATGTGGGTTTACCCGCGAAGGGGCCAGATCAGCCAAGCAGGTCCTTCAGGCCTTGCAACTCCTGCTCGGTCACCGCCACCCCCTCCTCCTCGGCCACCTCGCGCTCACGGTAGCGCCGCTCGCCCGGCATGCGCGTCAGCCCCACCGCCTGCATGTGCTCCACCAGCTCGCGGCTGCGCTGGGCAAAGCGCTCGCCCTCGGCCTTGCCTGGGTCGATGACGATGATCAACTGCCCGGTCCATGGCGTTTTCGCTCCCGGATGGCCGGACCAATCGAACTCCCAGGAGAAATGACCGCCGGTCAGCGCCGCCGCCAGCAGCTCGACCATCATCGACAACGCCGAGCCCTTGTGCCCGCCGAATGGCAGCAAGGCCCCGCCTTCCAGAATCGCCTTCGGGTCGGTGGTCGGCTGGCCATCGGCATCCACCCCCATGCCCTCCGGCAATTGCTGGCCGGCGCGCGCGGCAATCTGCACATCGCCATGGGCCATGGCACTGGTAGCCATGTCGAAAACGATCGGGTCATGCTCGGCGCAAGGCGCAGCAAAAGCGATGGGGTTGGTACCGAACAGCGGCTTGCGCGCACCATGCGGCACCACGCAGGTCATGCTGTTGACCACGCTGAGGGCTACCAGGCCCTCTTCGGCGAACGGCTCGACATCCGGCCATAGCGCGGCGAAGTGGTGCGAGTTGTGGATTGCCAGCGCGGCAATGCCTGCGCTGCGCGCCTTCGCCACCAACAGCTCACGGGCGGCCGCCAGTGCCGGCTGGGCAAAACCGCCCGCAGCATCGACACGCACATAGCCGGCGGCCACGTCGCTGACCTGTGGCGTGGCCTGGCCATCGACCCAGCCGCTGGCCAAGGTCGAGACATAACCGGGCATGCGGAACACCCCATGGCTATGGGCGCCATCACGCTGGGCGCTGGCGCAGTTGTGGGCCAGCACCCGGGCCACGGCCTCGCTGCACCCATGGCGCTGGAAAATGGCCTGCAACAGGCTTTGCAGCTCGGTAAAAGGCATGCGCACAACGGTGCTGGTGGAAGGTGCGGACATCTGAAGCTCCTTGTTGATTTTGGAATGGCTACAGCGTTGCAACGACAAAAACTTTCCTTCATGTGACAGCAATCTGTCAAATGTTGACTTGATGACAGAAAACATTCATTTTCTTCCCAAGCCTCACCCCTGGAGCCGCAGCATGAGCCAACTGATCAAGCAACGCCTGGAAAACAGCCTCGAAGGGGCCGCTGCCTCGGGTCGCAAGATCGCCACCTACATGCTTGCCAACCTGCACGAACTGCCGTTCCAGACCTCGGCCAGCATTGCCGCCAAGCTGGGCGTCAGCGAATCCAGCGTCGGGCGCTACTGTCGCTCATTGGGTTATGCCCACCTCAAGGCGCTTAAGCAAGACCTGCAGAACGATCTGGGCGATGGCCCGTGGCTGGTAGGTGATCGCCTGCAAGATTACCGCCAGAATCAGGACGCCAGCGACAACGCCGGCAGCCTGGAGCTGGAAATCGCCGCCCTGGTGCGCGTACACGAATACCGCCAGAGCCCCGCCTGGCACAACGTGGCGCAACGCCTGGCGAGCAAACCGCGGGTATTCATCGCCGGCTTCCAGACCGAGCGCGGTATCGCCATGTGCATGAGCCACCTGCTGCAATACCTGCGCGATGGTGTGCAACGGGTGGACATCAGCGCCGGGCACTTCGGCGAAGTGCTGCTGGGCCGCGCCGAAGACAGCGCCCTGGTGGTGTTCGAGGCGCGCCGTTATTCCCGCCATGCCCTGATGCTGTGCCAGAAGGCGCGCGAGGCTGGCATTGCGGTCACCCTGGTGACCGACACCTTCTGTGACTGGGCGGATGCCAATGCCGACGAAGTGTTCCGCATCCCCACCGAATTCAACCTGTTCTGGGAATCCACCTCGACGATGCTGTCGTGGGTGCATCTGATGGTCAACGAGGTCTGCAAGAAGCTCGGACCGGATGTTGAAAAACGCTTGGAAGCAACTGCCGCTCTACATAACGAATTCGTCGGCTACACCTCGTGGTCGACGGGCAAACAACAATAGCAAGAGTGCAATGAGGTGCGAGATGAACAAGTCCATGGCCTTGCTGGGTGCGTGCGCCCTGCTGCTGGCGGGTGCCGCCAGCGCTGAAACCCTGCGGTTCGCCACCGAGGGTGCCTACCCGCCCTTCAACTATGTAGACGCCGATAACAAGCTGCACGGCTTCGATGTCGACATCACCCACGCCCTGTGCGAGCAGATGAAAGTCGAATGCACGCTGGTGGCCCAGGACTGGGAAGGCATCATCCCCGCCCTGATGGCGCGCAAGTATGACGCGGTGGTGGCATCGATGATCGACACCGAAGAGCGACGCAAGAAGATCGCCTTCACCGACCACTACTACCGCACGCCCCTGACCGTGGCGGTTGCCAAGGACAGCAAGATCGACAGCGCCCAGACCGACTTTGTCGGCTACACCGTCGGTGCGCAGTCTTCCTCTACCCAGGCCATCTATGCCGAAGACGTGTACGGCAAGGCCGGTGCCGACGTGAAACTGTACCCGACCATGGACGAAGCCAACGCAGACCTGGCGGCCGGCCGCCTGGACGGCGTGATTGCCGACAAATTCCCGCTGCACGAGTGGATGAACAAGAACGGCGGGGATTGCTGCAAGATCCTTGGCGACGTGGCCGACACCAAGGCCGATGCCGCGATCGCTGTGCGCAAGGACGACGAAGCCCTGCGCCAGCGCCTGAATACCGCGCTGCAACAGATCGTGGCCAACGGCACCTACCAGAAGATCGCCAGCAAGTACTTTGCTTTCGATATCTACAACTGATCTTCAGGAAGTTGTGCGCCCCCCTGTGGGAGCGGCCTTGCGTAGCGGCCCCGGCAATCTCTGCAGTTGCATAAACCCTGGGCCGCTACGCAGCCCTGTCGCGACGCAAGGCCGCTCCCACAAGGCCGCATAACCTGCCCAAGAGGTTCGTCATGCTCGATCAATTGTCCTTGCTGTCTTTCGCCAGCGGAGGCTGGGGCCAGGCGCTGCTGGCCGGCGCGCTGGTTACCGTTTCCCTGGCCTTGGCCTGCCTGCCCATCGGCCTGCCACTGGGCCTGGTGGTCGCCCTGGCGGCGCGCTCACGCAAACGCCTGCCACGGGCCTGGGCCACCACTTTTTCCACCGTCTTCCGCGGCCTGCCCGAGCTGCTGACCTTGCTGATCATCTATTACGGCTGCCAGATCGCCGCGCAGAAGATCCTCGCCGCCATGGGCTACCAAGGTGAGTTCCTCATCAACACCTTCCTCGCCGCGATGATCGCCTTCAGCCTGGTGTTCGCCGCGTTTTCCAGCGAGATCTGGCTGGCAGCCTTCAAGACCCTGCCCAAGGGCCAGCTGGAAGCCTGCTCGGCGCTTGGGCTTAGCAAGCGCACCGGTTTCTTCAAGGTGTTGCTGCCACAACTGACCCGCATCGCCCTGCCCGGCTTGTCCAACAACTGGCTGTCGCTGCTCAAGGACACCTCGCTGGTGTCGACCATCTCGCTGGTCGACCTGATGCGCCAGACCAACCTGGCGGTCAGCGTAACCAAGGAGCCGATGTTCTTCTACGGCGTCGCCTGCCTGGGCTACCTGCTGTTCGCGGCACTGTCCGGGCGCGTGTTCGCCTACATCGAACGGCGCAGCAACCGCCACCTGCAAGGAGCACGCGCATGAGCTTCGATCAACTGCTGGCAATGGTGCTTGACCCCGACCTGCTGGAACGCTACGGCCCGCGCTTCATCGACGGCCTGCTGGTAACCGCCAAGCTGGTGGCGATTTCCTTCAGCCTGGGTGCTGTGCTCGGCCTTCTGCTGGCCCTTGCCCGCCTGTCTCGCAGCCTGGTGCTGCAGCGCATGGCAGCTGGCTACGTGTACTTCTTCCGCGGCTCGCCGCTGCTGGCGCAATTGTTCCTGCTGTATTACGGCCTGGGCTCGCTCAAGGGCTTCTGGCAGGACGTCGGCCTGTGGTGGTTCTTCCGGGATGCGTGGTTTTGCACCTTGCTGGCGTTCACCCTGAACACTGCCGCCTACCAGGCCGAGATCTTCCGCGGCAGCCTGATGGCGGTTGCGCCTGGCCAGCATGAAGCGGCACGGGCGCTGAACCTGAAGCGCTCGACCACGTTCTTCAAGGTGATATTGCCGCAGTCGCTGCTGGTAGCCATTGGCCCGTTGGGCAACGAACTGATCCTGATGATCAAGGCCAGCGCGATCGCCTCGCTGGTGACGATCTACGACCTGATGGGCGTGACCAAACTGGCCTTCTCGCGCAGTTTCGACTTCCAGATCTACCTGTGGGCCGCCGTGCTCTACCTGGTGATCGTCGAACTGGTGCGGCGCCTGCTGAAACACCTGGAAGCCCGCCTGGGCCGCCACCTGAACTGACCGAAGGATACGTTTCATGCATTGCCAGACCCTTGTCCTCGGCGCCGGCATCGTCGGCGTCAGCACCGCGCTGCACCTGCAGGCACGCGGGCGCCAGGTAATTCTGATCGACCGCGACGAACCGGGCAGCGGCACCAGCCACGGTAACGCCGGGCTGATCGAGCGCTCCAGTGTCATCCCCTATGCCTTCCCGCGGCAACTCGGCGCACTGCTGCGCTACGGCCTGAACCGCCAGCCCGATGTGCGCTACAGCCTGGCGCACCTGCCCAAGGCCGCACCGTGGCTGTGGCGTTACTGGCGCCAGTCGGCACCCGGGCGCCTGGCCGGCGCCGCCGCCGATATGTTGCCGCTGGTGCAGCGCTGTGTCGACGAGCATGACGCGCTGATCGCTGCCGCCGGCCTGGAGGGCCTGGTGCAAGCCAAAGGCTGGATCGAAGTGTTCCGCGACCCCGCGCTGTTCGAGCAGGCAAAAACCGATGCCAAGGGCCTGAGCCGCTACGGCTTGCGGTTCGAAATCCTTGAATGCGGGCAGCTGCAGGCACGTGAACATCAGCTGGACGCCACCGTGGTCGGTGGCATCCACTGGCTCGACCCGAAGACCGTGAACAACCCCGGCGCACTCACCCGTGGCTATGCGGCGCTGTTCCTGCAGCGCGGCGGGCAGTTCGTGCATGGCGATGCGCGCAGCCTGCGCCAGGCCAATGGCCAATGGCGGGTAGAGAGCCAGCGTGGCCCGATCACTGCCGACGAGGTGGTGGCCTGCCTTGGGCCTCAGTCAGCCGACCTGTTCAGCGGCCTGGGCTACCAGATCCCGCTGGCCATCAAGCGGGGCTACCACATGCACTACAGCACCCGTGACGGCGCTCAGCTGGAGCACTCGATCTGCGACACCCAAGGCGGCTATGTACTGGCGCCGATGGCGCGCGGCGTGCGCCTGACCACCGGCATCGAGTTCGACGCAGCCAGTGCGCCTGGCAATCAGATTCAGCTGGGCCGCTGCGAGGCCTTGGCGCGCAAGCTGTTCCCGGCCCTCGGCGATCGTCTGGACGACACGCCATGGCTGGGCCGCCGCCCCTGCCTGCCGGACATGCGCCCGGTGATCGGGCCGGCGCCGCGCCACCCAGGGCTGTGGTTCAACTTCGGTCACGCCCATCACGGCCTCACGCTGGGCCCAGTCTGCGGCCGGCTGCTGGCCGAGCTACTCACTGGCGAGCCCCCCTTCACCGACCCCGCGCCTTACAGCGCGACCCGTTTCGACTGAACCCACGCGGGAGAACAACAAGATGACCGCACCACTGAGCCTTGCCACCCTTGCCCCCGAACCCGACCCGCGTTCGGTGCTGATACGCATCGAAGGCCTGAACAAGCACTATGGCGCGTTCCACGTGCTGCGTGACATCGACCTGCAGGTGCGCGAAGGCGAACGCATCGTGCTGTGCGGGCCGTCCGGCTCGGGCAAGTCGACCCTGATCCGTTGCATCAACCGCCTGGAAGTCGCCCAGCAGGGCAGCATCCAGGTGGACGGCATCGACCTGGCGGCCACCACGCGCGAGGCCGCACAGGTACGCAGCGACATCGGCATGGTGTTCCAGCACTTCAACCTGTTCCCGCACATGAGCGTGCTCGACAACTGCCTGCTGGCCCCCACCAGCGTGCGCGGGCTGTCACGCAAGGACGCCGAGGAGCGGGCACGCATGTACCTGAGCAAAGTCGGCATCGAAAGCCAGGCGCACAAGTACCCCAGCCAGCTGTCCGGCGGCCAGCAGCAGCGCGTGGCAATCGCCCGGGCGCTGTGCATGAAGCCGCGGATCATGCTGTTCGACGAGCCCACTTCGGCGCTGGACCCGGAAATGGTCGCCGAGGTGCTGGACGTGCTGGTGCAGTTGGCTGGCACGGGCATGACCATGCTATGCGTCACCCATGAAATGGGCTTTGCCCGGCAGGTCGCCGAGCGCGTGCTGTTCCTTGAGGGTGGGCAGATCATCGAGGACAGCCCGCCGCAGGTGTTCTTCAACCAGCCGCGCACCGAGCGGGCCAAGGCGTTCCTGGCGCAGATACTGCACTGATTGAAGACCTGTCACTGAACGTGTGCGAGCGGCCTTGTGCCGCGAAAGGGCTGCGCAGCAGCCCGGGCAATCTATGAACAGTGCTGAAATCCGAGGGCCGCTTTGCGGCCCTTTCGCGACACAAGCCCGCTCCCACACTTTGGGCGTCTCCCTGCCTTCAGGCGCCCGGCCATCTACTACTTTAGTACTGCATTTACTGTCTATCGTCGCATTCACAAAGCACCGCCACTGGCATGTAATGAGTCCATAACAAAAGGAAAAACCTCCATGCCACGTGCCCTGCCCCGGCTGCCACGCTCCTTGCTGGCGGTACTTTCGCTGAGCCTGACGCTAGGCATCGCCCAGGCTGACACGGCACCGCTGTTCTCCGCCGACGGCTATCGCACCACGCACTATCGCAGCCCGACCCCGCAACAGGTCGAAGGCGGCCAGGTCGTCGACACCGCCACTTTGCAAAGCCTGCTGGGCCAGACGCCCAGGCCGGTGCTGATCGACGTCTATCGCCGCCAATGGCTGCAAGGTCGTTTCATCGAAGACGAACCACACAGCAACCTCCCCGGCAGCCTGTGGCTGGCCAACGCCGGCGACGGCGAACTGAGCCCGGCATGGCAGGACTACTTCGTGCGTAACCTGCAAAAAGCCACGGCCGGGCACCCGGACCAACCACTGGTCTTTTACTGCCGCTCCGATTGCTGGTTAAGCTGGAACGCGGTAAAACGCGCGAAAGCCTTGGGCTATAACAACCTGTATTGGTACCGCGACGGCCTGGATGCATGGCAGCAAGCCAACCTGCCATTACAGCCGGCACAACCGGTGCCGTTCCCCTGAAATGCCTGTGTATGCGTGCCCCGCTCCATCCAATAAAAACAAGGTGAAAAGGCCATGTACAAAATTCTGATTGCCGACGATCACCCCCTGTTTCGCGAAGCCATCCACAATGTCATCAGCGATGGCTTCCAGGGCAGCGAGGTCATGGAGACCGCGGACCTTGAAAGCGCCCTGGCCCTGACCCAGGCGCATGACGACCTCGACCTGATCCTGCTCGACCTGAACATGCCCGGCATGCACGGCCTCAATGGCCTGATCACCCTGCGCAACGAGGCGCCGACCACGCCGGTGGTCATCGTTTCGGCCGAGCAGGAAAAGCAGATCGTGCTGCAGGCCATTACCTACGGTGCCGTGGGCTTCATCACCAAGTCGTCGCCACGCTCACAGATGATCGAAGCGATCGAGCAGATCCTCAATGGCAATGTCTACCTGCCGCCAGACATCATCCGCGCACAAAAAAACAGCACCAGCCGGCGCCATAACGATGCCCCAAGCTTCCCGCCGGAAATGCTCCAGGCCCTGACCCGCAAGCAACTGCTGGTGCTCGAGCGCATGACCAAAGGCGAATCGAACAAACAGATCGCCTACACGCTGGACATCGCCGAAACCACAGTCAAGGCCCACGTTTCGGCGATCTTGCGCAAACTTAATGTGCACAACCGGGTACAAGCCATCCTCAGTGCTGGCGATATCGATTTTGCTGACTATCTGCGCCGTTGACCTGTTCCGGCCGCTTCGCGGGTAAACCCGCGAAGCGGCCAACCGCTATGCCACGCCACTGGCCAGCAGATGACTCATCGCCGTCTTGAGTTTCATAGGCCTTACGGGCTTGTGCATCAGCGTGTGACCCAGCTCGCGGATCTGCTGCTTGAGATCGTTGCTGTAGTTGGCCGTGATCATCAGCGCCGGTAGCGGCTGGGCGCGGCGGGCATTGATCCGCGCTACGGCGTCGACACCATTGCAGTCATTGTCCAGGTGGTAGTCGGCAATCAGCAGGTCGGCCTCGGCGTGGTAGTTGTCCACCTGGCGCGCCAGGTCTTCCTCCGACAGCGCAGTGACCACCCGGCAGCCCCAACCTTCCAGCAAGGTGCGCATGCCCGCGCAAATCGCCGCATCGTTATCCAGTACCCACACCCGCGCCCCGCGCAGGCGTTCGAGCATTGGCTCGCAGATCGCCTGGCTCGGCTGGGCCTTGGGTGCAGTGGCGCTCAGCGGCACCTCGACAGCGAACACCGAGCCTTTGCCCAGCCATGACCGCACGCGGATCCGGTGGCCGAGGATGCCGGCGATCTTCTCCACGATTGCCAGGCCCAGGCCCAGCCCACGGTCCTGGTCCGGGCGCTGCACATCACCCCGTTTGAACTCCAGGAACATGTCTTCCAGGTGTTCTTCGGCAATGCCGATGCCGCTGTCCCACACTTCAATCCGCACGCCACCGCGCTGGCGCCGACACCCCAGCACCACGCGCCCGCTGCGGGTGTAGCGGATAGCATTGCTGAGCAGGTTGCGCAGGATGCGCGCCAGCAGCTGGATGTCACTGCGCACGACGGCAGAACACCCCACAAAATGCAGCTCTAACCCTTCGCTACGCGCCACCTGGGCGTATTCGGCAGCCAGGTTGTCCATCAGTTCGTGGAGGGCAAACGGGGCGACATCGGCCTTGATCACCCCGGCATCGAGCTTGGAAATATCCACCAGGGTACCCAACAGGTTTTCCACATCCTCCAGCGAATTGCTGACATTTCGCACCAGGTGGGCAGCATTTTGCGGCTCATCGCGCTCGAGCAACGCACTGGTGAACAGCCGCGCCGCGTTCAGCGGTTGCAGCAGGTCATGGCTGACCGCAGCCAGGAACTTGGTTTTCGACAGGTTGGCCTGCTCGGCCTCGCGCTTGGCCTCGCGCAGACGCGACTCGGCCTGGCTGCGCTCTTCGATTTCGCGCAGCAACTGGTCGTTGAGGCTGGTCAGTTCGGCAGTCCGCTCGCGCACCCGTTGCTCCAGGTGCTGATACGCCTGGTGCAACGCCTGTGCGGTGTTGCGGCGCTCGGTGATATCGCGGATCAGCACGAAGATACCCACCACTTCGCCACTGGCCAGGCGGTTCGGTACGTAGGAACGTAGCATGTAGCGTTCCTGGCCGTTGATATTGGTCTCGGCGAACTCGAACGTCACGCTCTCCCCCGCCAGCGCCCGCGCCACGTAGCCTTCCAGGCGCTGGTAATGCTGCTCGCTGTGGGCCTCGCGCAGGCTCTGGCCCAGCATCACGCCATGCGGCCAGCAATACCACTCCTCGTAAACCTTGTTGGTGAATTCGTAGACCAGATCGGCGTTCAGGTAGGCGATCAGTGCCGGGACGTTGTCGGTAATCAGGCGAATCTGGTGCTGATGGGCCGTCTCAGCCCGCTGCCGGGCCTCGCTGAGCAGGCGGTTGACGGCCTTGAGCTCGGCCATGGCCTGGTTCAACGCATCGGTGCGTTCGCGCACCTGCTCGGCCAGCACCACTGAATGCTGGAACGCGGCGTATGGGTCGTTGCCCCGGGTCACGCCCGACTCGATGCGCTCGATCAATGCGTCATTGATACGCTGCAGCTTGTGGTTCTGGTGCTGCAGCCGGGTCAGCTCGGCCTGCAGTTCAGCGACCGACAGGAGGCCGGTTGCGGGCAATGGCGACCCCGGTGAAGGTCTGGTTGATGTGCATGCCATTGAACTGTTCTCCGTAGGTGTTGAAGCCGATCACCCGTTGCTCGCGCAGGAACGCGCCGACCGGCTCCAGGCCGTGGTGGGCCTCCAGTTCCAGCCGCCGCAGGAAACAATCACAACCGATGGTCAGCAGCAACGGTCCGAGACGCTGGTGCAGGCCATCGAACAGCTGGTGCAGGTTCGGCAACAGCGGGCCCGGGGTCATGGCCGTGAGCACGATGCCGTTCTCCACCGCGCAGTAGAAGCTCAAGCTGAGGTCAGGGTGCATTTGCTGGATCGCCCGCACGTAGTACTGATCATGAATGCGCACGGCCAGCGGGTGGGCGGCGAACACCCGGTGATCGAGCGCAGCCACGGGCACACCGATGTGGCGGGCATATTCCTCGGCCGCCGGCTCGGCATTCAGTTCGAAAACCCGGCGCTGGGCGCTGTCGGCACCGGTGACCACCAGCTTTTCCTGGCGCGGCAGGATGTGATGCGTGGTGAACACTTCGAAGTCGAGCCAGGTGTTGACCAGCACCACCACGGCTGCACCGTTGTGGAATGTACCGCCGTAATACACATGGGTGCGGTTCAGGTAGTTGTCGTCACCGGCCGAGCCGCCGAAGTGCGGGATATCCCCCAGGGCTGCGCTGAGTGCGGCAAGCACCATCTCCTCGCGGCTGGACAAGCCATCGAGCAGCGTGAGTGCAAAGCTGTGGCCCTTGATTGGCGCCAGGGTATTGCTGCGGCAGGTGCCGACCAGCCGCTCGACCATCTGCTGCGCGTCGATCAGGCTGAAGCGCTCCATCTCATCGATCAACGCGGTGGCGATCGAAAAGTGCCGGTGATCGAAGCCCACCGCCGTCACGCAATTGCGGCCGTAGCCCAGCGGGGTGATTTCACCGGCGCTGGTGCAGCCGACCAGGCGTATGCCGCCAAAGTCCTGTTCCAACGCTTCGCCCAAAGCCTGCAAGTCGTATTCGGCGGAGCAGAAGAACAGCACGAACCCCAGGTGCGGGTGCAGCAACTGCCGCGCCAGGTCCTGAGCGGCCAGCCGTGCGTCGGTAGCCTGAGACATGGCACTGACCACACCGTCGTTATGAGCCTGCTGCATCGTGGTCTCCGGCACGGGGTGGCTGAGTGATCAGTTTAAGGAGCGGGGGTCGGGTGACGAATGCTACTTGGGTAGCGGGTGGGCGGTTCCATGGGCGTAAATGACCGCGTCATTCGGGGCCGCCTTGCGGCCCCGGCCACTTACCAGGTCAACACCGCGCCCACCGCAAAGGTATCGGTGTCTTCGTTCTGCGCACTGGTGTCATGCCCGTCGATGGAAAACTGGTTGTACTCGGCCACCAGTTTCAGGTTGTCGTTGATGTCATGGAACAGCGCCACACCCCGGGTCTCGTAGTCCGCGCCGCTGCCAACCGCACCGTTGCCATCGTCCTTGGTCTTGCCATAGGACAGCGCCACGCGGTTCTTGCCGAACTTGTACGAGCCCTGCAGCAGGTAGCCATCACTGTCGACGTTGCGCAAAACCGGTTCGCCGGCATTGTTGGTGAAGAACGGGTTGATGCCTTTGGCCTGGAACCCCGAGCCGGTCAGCGACCAGCCGCCCATCTTTGCCTGCACCCCGTAACCCACCCCCTTGGAAGTGATCGTTTCTACCGTGGAGTCAGTATTGTCCGAGGTCTGGTAACTGCCGTTGACCCAGCTGTAGATCTGCGCCCCACCCAGGTCGAACTGGTAGGTGATCTCGCTCTCGGTGCGTGGGTTTTCCTGGTAGGCCTTTCCGGTCGGGCTGCTGTCGTTGGTGTCCACCGGGTCCATGATGCCCACCGCCACCCGCAGGCCCTCCATCACGGGCGTACGGTAGGTGATCTGTGAGGTAGGGAACGGGTATGGGTAGCCGCTGCCAATGTTGCCGAACGACACCCCGCCGCCGTCCACCAGCCCCAGGGTGTCGCTGACCTGGCCATAACCGGCCAGCAGTTCGTCGAGCAGGATGTTGGAACGGGCGAACAGCCCGAAGTCCTTGCCGATCAGCACCTCGCCCCACTCGGGGTTGGCCACCGTGCCGTAAAACTGGCGCACGTCGATGGCAGTGTCGGTGCCGTTGGTTTCACTGTCGTTGATGGTTACCCAGAACGAGGCACGCGCGCCGAGCTTCAGGTCATCCACCTGCTTGCCCATGTTGAAGCCAAGGTAGTTGGGCAAGAAGCCCATCTTCACCCGCGACTGGCGGCGGTCAAACTGCTCGCCCTCGCGGTCGACCTTGCTGTTGACGTAGAAGGCGTTGATGTAGCCATCGGTGGAAAACGTCGTCTGGTCCTTGTCGTACAGCATGATCTCGGCTTCGGCGACGCTGCTCAGGCCAAGCGCAGAAAAGCTGGCGATGGCGGCTGCGAGAAAACGAGGCGGCAGGTGCTTATTGTTGTTGTGCATGGCGCGCTCCAAACGGGGACGGGATGTCGGAGGCGATTATCAGAAGTGGGCAAATTGCCAGAAACGCTGCTTTGGCGTGGGGTGGCGAGTGCTTTGGGGCGGGAGGGTGTGGCCCGGTGATTTGGTCCCGGTACCTGCTTGGGTCTGGGTTCGAGACTTATGGCTTAGGCAGGAGTGGCAGGCGGGCATCCATACGATTGAATGAACCGGGGCCGCCTTGCGGCCCTTCGCGGGCTCGCCCGCTCCCACAATCTTTGGATATCCATATCCAAGATCCCTGTGGGAGCGGGCGAGCCCGCGAAGGGCTGCAAAGCAGCCCCTTTACATTGTCTGAGCGGAATCTCCTGGCTTCAGGAAGCCAGTGCCTGCGAACGCTGGCAAGCGGGCATCTCATAGCGATGCGGTTGCTGCCAGGCCAGCCGTGCCTGCACATCCACCACCGCGTCCTTCACCTTCTGCGCCCAGTGCTCATCCTTCGGGCACACCACCACCACGCGGAAACCGTGGTCGACACCTTCCAGGCGCACACCTTCGGAATCATCTACGTGCAGGTCGATATCAAAAGCCGAAGGCAGCTTGGAGGGTGAGTTTTCCAGCCCGTTCTGGGCCAGGATGTGCTGGTGCCGATCGCTGTTGACCACGCCATCGACATGAATGCCGTAAAGCATCAGCCAGCGGCGGATGTAAGCCGGGGTACGCCCCGAGGAGGTGTAGATCCAGATGCTGCAGCCCTGGCGGCGCAGGTCGCGGATCAGTTCGCGGGTGCCGCTGCGCAGGGGCTCACCCAGCCAGCGATGGACGAAACCCGGCAGCTTGCTGTCCTCGGCGGCGGCGTGTTCGGGCAGGCAGGCCAGCGTGTCGTCGATATCGAACGAAATGCGTACCTGGCCACGCTTGAGCTTGCGTTCGATGGCTTGCCGCCCTCGTGCGAACAGGGATGAACCTTGCATCAGCGGCTCCCCTCACAGGCAGGCACGGGCGTGCCGTTCAGGAAGAACTTGCCGGGCTCTGGCGCCTTCGCTTCCAGGAACGCGGCGTACTTTTTCTTGATCTTGGGGAGTTCGTACAAAGCCTTGACACCGTGTTTGGCGGAGTTGCGTATGACCGAGGACGGGTTGAAGTAACCCTCGGCGTTGTCCAGCGACAGCACGAATGGCGGCAGCCCGGCACGCATCAACAAATAGCTGACAATAAGCGAACCCGTGCGGTTGTTGCCTTCGATGAACAGCTGCGGCTTGCTGAGGATCCGTACATACACACCCGCTGCCCGCTTCCAGATGGAATCGCTGCGGTACGCGCAGTACCAGTTGTACAAATCCTTGATGCCACCTTCCACGTTGTTGAAAAAGTGCGCTTCGGTTGCCGCAAGGTGCGGGGCGAATTCCAGGCGACGGGCCGGATCGCTGCCGCATAGCACGGTGGCATTGATTTCCAGCATCAGGTTCAGCTGTTGCAGGTCGAACAGGTCGATACCGCGAGCGACATAGTCGTCAATCAGCGCATAGCCTTCAACCACATTCAGCAGCACCTCGTCGGTAAACGGGTCCCGCGGTTCGGTGAAATGCTGGCTGAGTTCGGCAAAACGGCCCTGCACCTCGCGCAGTGCGCGCTCTACCGCTGACAGATCAAGACGACGCGTCGCTCGCATTGGTAATCCCGGGTAACACTTTAACGGAAGGTAACGCGGCCGGGTGTTGCAACCTTCCTGGCAGCAACACCCGCCCACCTTGAGCTTGTATGGCTTAGCTGAACTTGCCGCTGATGTAGTCGCTGGTCAGCTGCTCACGCGGGTTCTGGAAAATCTGCGCGGTCGGGCCCATCTCGACCAGGTAGCCGGTGCGGGTGCCCTGGGAAATATCCACCGAGAAGAACGCGGTGGTGTCGGCCACACGAATCGCCTGCTGCATGTTATGGGTCACCAGGGCGATGGTGTAGTCCTTTTTCAGCTCGACCATCAGCTCCTCCACGCGGCGGGTGGCAATCGGGTCGAGTGCCGAGCAGGGCTCGTCCAGCAACAGCACTTCCGGCTCGGTGGCGATGGCACGGGCGATGCACAGGCGCTGCTGCTGGCCACCGGACAGTGACAGCCCGCTGACCTTGAGCTTGTCCTTCACTTCGTCCCACAGCGCGGCGCCTTGCAAGGCGTGCTTCACGCGATCGCCCAAGTCGCCTTTGTAGCGGTTCAGGCGCAGGCCGAAGGCCACATTGTCGAAGATACTCATCGAGAACGGGTTGGGCTGCTGGAACACCATGCCGATATAGCGGCGTACTACAACAGGGTCGACGCCCTTGCCGTAGACATCTTGCCCAAGAAAGTGCACATGGCCTTCGAAGCGGAAGCCCTTCACCAGGTCATTCATACGGTTCAAGCTACGCAGCACGGTACTTTTGCCGCAGCCCGAAGGGCCGATGAAACCGGTGATCTCGTTTTTCCTGATCGGCACATGGCTGTCACGCACGGCCATGAAGTTACCGTAGAAAATCTTGTCGAGCTTGCAGTCCATGACGATGGGGGCTTCGCTGACCATGGGAGCGGCTCTTTGCGCAGTGGATACGTTCAAGTTGGATGCTCCCTTTCTCAATACTTGGGCTTGCCGAAGACTCGGCTCAAAATGTTGATGACCAGCACGATCATTACCAGCACCAGCGAGGCCGCCCAGGCGAGCTCCAGCTGGTTGTCGAACGGCATGCCGGAGAAGTTGTAGATCAGTACCGCAAGCGAGGCCGTGGGGTTCATCACCGCCAGGTCGCCGTCGTGGTAGATCCAGTAGTTGCTGAACAACGCGGTGAACAGCAGTGGCGCGGTTTCGCCAGCGGCGCGAGCCACGGCCAGCATGACGCCGGTGAGGATGGCCGGCAGGCCGGTAGGCAGCACGATCTTCCAGATCACCTGGGCGCGGGTGCAACCCATGCCGTAGGCGGCGTCCTTCATGATCTTGGGCACCATCTTCATCGACTCTTCGGCGGTGAGCACCACGATCGGCAGCATCAATACCGCCAGCGCCACGCCGCCTGCCGGTGCCGAGTAGGTACCGGTGGTCATCACCACCAGGGCGTAGGCAAACACCCCGGCCAAGATCGAGGGCAGGCCAGTGAGCATCTTGGCGGCAAAGCGCGCGGCATTGGCCAGCTTGCTGTCCGGGCCGAGCTCGGCCAGGAACACCGCTGCCAGGATACCGACCGGCACAGCGATGGCGGCGGCAATGCCGACCATGACGAAGGTACCGGCCATGGCGTTACCGAAACCACCGCCCATCTCGAAGCCGGTCGGCGGCAGCTCGGTGAACACTTCCAGGTTAAGGCGTGCCCCGCCGCGAGTGATCAGCATGTACAGCACGGAAATCAGCGGCACGCTGGCCACCAGTGCCGCGAACCATGCCAGGGTGGTCAATACCAGGCTGCGCAGGGCGCGGCCTTCCAGCTTGCGCTGCAGGCTGGGCAGCGCGGCAACAGGGGTCGTCAGGTCAGTCATTGTTTGTTACCCCGCTGAGCGTAGAGCATGATCATCGAGCCGAGGACGTTCACCAGCAGGGTGATGAACATCAGTACCAGTGCCGCGTACATCAGCACTTCAACCTCGTTCGGGCCGGCTTCCGGGAAGTTCAGCGCCAGCAGCGCCGCCAGGGTGTTGGCCGGTGCGAACAAGGACAGGGAAATGGTGTTGGCGTTGCCGACCAGCATGGCCAGCGCCATGGTTTCGCCGAGTGCACGGCCCAGGCCGAGCACCAGCGAGCCGAAGATGCCGGTAGCCGCCGAGGGCACCATCACCTTGAGGATGGCTTCCCAGTGGGTGGTCCCCATGCCGTAGGCAGCCTGCTTGGTTTTCATCGGTACGCTGGTCAACGCATCCTGGGAAACCGCCGCGATGGTCGGCAGGATCATGATCGCCAGTACCAACGCCGCAGGCAGCAGGCCTGGGCCACTCAGGGAAGTGCCGAAAAACGGGATCCAGCCCAGCTCGCTGTTCAGCCAGGCGGTCAGCGGGCGAATCGCCGGGATAACCACATAGATGCCCCACAGGCCGTACACCACACTGGGGATGGCGGCAAGCAACTCGACGATGGTGCGAAACACCGCGGCAAGCTTGGCCGGAAGGAAATCCTGGGTCAGGAAAATGGCCATGCTGACGCCGAAGAAACCGGCGATCAACAGGGCGATCAAGGCGCTGTACAGCGTCCCCCAGATTGCTGGCAGAATACCGTACTTGCCTTGGTTAACGTCCCAGACGCTGCCGAACAACACGTCAAAACCGTGCTTTTCAATGCCGGGCAGTGCCTTGCGGCCGACTTCGTAGACCAGCGCGAAGACCAGCGCCAGTACCAACACCACGCCAATGCGCGCAAGCGCACGGAAGGTGCGATCGACCAGAAAGTCTTTCGTAGACGGTGGCTGGCACGCGGAGTCGGGGTTATCCGGTATGGCAAAAGGAGTGTTCATTGGCGAGTTCCGGGACAAGGGACAAACACCCCCGGCATGGCTTCATGCCAATACCGGGAGCGCCTGGGTATTACTGGATGTTGGCGGACGCTTTACGCACCTGGTCGACTACCGACGGCGGCAGCGGGATGTAACCCATCGAGTCGGCGATGGTCTGGCCTTTGGTCAGGCTGTACTCGACCATTTCACGCATGGCCTTGGCTTTTTCCGGGTTGCCGTTGTCCTTGCGGAAAATCATCCAGGTATAGGAAGTGATCGGGTAGGACTTGGCACCGTCCGGGTCAGGCAGCCAGGCCACCAGGTTTTCCGGCATGTTCACCGCAGCCAGTGCTTCGGCACCGCTCTCGGCATTCGGCACGACATATTGGCCAGCCTTGTTCTGCAACATGGCGAAGTCGACCTTGGCCAGCTTGGCGAAGCCGTACTCGATGTAGCCGATGGCGCCCGGGGTCTGGCGGACAGTGGCGGTTACGCCGTCGTTCTTCGGCGACTTGATGAACTTGTCGGTGGCCGGCCAGTTGACGGTGTTGCCTTCGCCCAGCCCTTGCTTGAAGTCAGCGTTGATGGCCGACAGGTGCTTGGTGAAGACGGCAGTGGTGCCGCTGGAGTCGGCACGTACGACCACGGTGATCGGGGTGGCAGGCAGCTTCAGGTCAGGGTTGGCCGCCGCGATTTGCGGGTCGTTCCACTGGGTGATCTTGCCGAGGAAGATATTGGAGTAGACGTCGCGCGGCAGCTTCAGCCCTTTAGGGTTACCCGGCAGGTTGTAAGCCAGGACGATTTCACCGGCGGTCATTGGCAGCAATTGCACGCCTTCGCCAACCTTGGCAATGTCTGCTTCGCTCATGGCCGAGTCGCTGGCGGCGAAGTCGACGGTCTTGTTCAGGAAGTCCTGAACGCCCGCGCCACTGCCCTTGGACTGGTAATCGACGGTGACGCCAGCCGTGTTCTTGCTGAAGTCCTTGAACCAGGTCAGGTAGATCGGTGCAGGGAAGCTGGCGCCCGAACCGGTCAACCGAACGTTTTCTGCAGCAAAGGCTGCCGAGGTGGCGCAAAGGGAAACGGCAACGGCGAGTGCAGCAGACTTCATCAGGCGTTTCATCAAAATGTGCTCCATGTGATGGCCGGCACACTTTGCATCAGCTGTGTTACAACTTTGTGACTATTGAATGGCAGGCCGCGCGGTAGAGCTTATTGACTGTGCCATCAGGCGCCGAGCTGGAACCCTGAAACGGCTCCGGCCTCAACGCTAACGCTTGAATGTGCCGATTGGATGACGGCCGTACGAGTCCAAAGCACCGCTCGCCCATTAGCCGGCACTTTTTAGACGCGCAGGGTTTCAACCGTTCAGGCAAACCGGCAGGCGCGAAGACCCTGTAACGCAGCACCAGGAACAAGAACCTGGCCACTGCAGGCGATCAACCGATGCCGGCAAGACCTGCATCACCGGCATCCGCACAGCGGTTGCGGCATGCACATTCGAACTCAGCCTGGGCACGGGTGGAAAAGTTCAGGCTCAGACGCATCTTGTCCTGGGTGTCGTAGAGGTCGTAACCCTCCCCCAGTGCGGCAGGAAAGCCAAGCCGCCGAGGATAAGCCTCTTTCTTGAGTGGCACTGCGGGAACCACAACGAAGCGTGTCTGCATGATCATCCCCTTCGGCAGTGCTTAAGTATTAGTACTGCTATGTGAAAGCATCAAGATGACTCATGCAATATTTTGGTTCAGCCGCCTATTCTCGCGGTGATGAGTAGGCAGAACCCCATCAGGCAAATGACCCCGATGCCATAGAACAACGTTCTCCAGGGCTGCAAACCGCGCAGGTAGGCCAGCGTGTGCAGGACCCTGGCAACCGTGAACACCACACTCAGCCACAGTACCGGTAGCGTGGCGGCTTCCAGCGCAACAGCCAGCCCGCCGAGGGCAAAGAACAGGGGAATGTTCTCCAGGTCGTTGGCCCATACCTTGGCAGCCCGTATCACCTGCGGGCGTTCTGCGGCCTGGGCGACGCGCCCGAACACGGCAGCGTCCTCCGGGTTGGTGAACGCGACGAAGCGCAAGCGGTGATAGCCCTGATAGCAGGAAACCAGGAACATCTTGAGGAACAGCACCACCACACACAGCGCATAGGCCTGCAAGGCACTGCTCATGGCTGGCGCCCCTCGGCAACGCCTCTGATCACCAGGTACAGCAACGGCCCCAGCGAAACGAACACGACGGTCAGCAGCAGGTAAGGCAGCACCGCGATCCCGGCGCTGCCGCGCATGCGGTTGTCTCTCACCATCCAGCAACCGGCCAGCCCGGCCATCAGGTACAGGTCGATGACCACCTGGGCCGTGTCCGGCTGCGCCAGCAGTGCCAGCCCGAATGCCAGCAGCGATTGCTCGGCAATCAGCATGGTCCAGCCGCTATACAGCGAAAACAGCACCAGTATTGCCAGCGCGCAGATACGCAAGCCCATATAGCTCTCCTTGATAGGGTTTGCCGGCACAGTAGTGATAGGGTTGCTTGCACTCAATGACCCGTGAGGTCATGGACATTGCACTCAAGGACGATCAGGGCAACGCATGAATCAGCATCTGTTCCATCGCAGCACCCCTGCCCCGCACATCTCAGCGGGCCAGCATCTTCGCGAACTGCGCCGTCAGGCCAACCTCAGCCAGCTGGAGCTGGCGCTGCTGACGGGGCTGTCGCAGCGTCATCTGAGCTGTGTGGAAACAGGACGCGCCAAGGCCAGCCCAGGCACGTTGCATGCCCTCCTCTCGGCCCTGGATGCGCCGCTGGAGCGGTGCAACGAAGTGTTCGTTGCTGCAGGATACGCGCCCCGCTACGCCGCCACGCCACTCGATGCGCCTGAACTGGCCTTGGTGAATACTGCCATCGAGCATATTCTGCAGGTGAACAACCCCGCTCCGGCGATCGTCATCGACAGCCACTGGGACGTCATCGCCGCCAACGCCAGTACCGGGCTGCTGCTGGCGATGGCCGGTGTCAGCGCACAGCCGGCAACCGGCCTCAACCTGCTGCAGACATTGCTGTGCCCCGGTGGTCTGGGTGATCACTTGGCCAACGCGCCGGAAATCCGCGCTGCAGCCTGGCAACGTGCCTCCAGGGAGGCCGCAGGCAATCCGGCACTGGCAGCGCGCTTACGCGACTTGCCGGCACCGGCAAGCCCGTGCCAGATGACGACAGCCACCCCTCTGCTGCTGACCCGCGTGAACACCCCGTATGGTGAGCTGCGGTTCCTGTCCACGTTCACCACCTTTGGCATGCCGCAGGATGTCACCGTGCAGTCACTGCGCATCGAACACCTGATCCCCGCCGACCCACAGACCCGGCAAAGAATGCTGGCAGCGTTCGAGCAATGGTCGGCCGTTACAGCGTGAACGTCAGGGTCTGGCCAAGGAACCTGGCGCTGACCTGGTGGCCTGTTTCATGCAGGTCGAACGGCTGGCACATGGCCCCGGTGGTCACGATATCCCCGGCCTTCAGGGTCTGGCCACGCTCGGCAGCGTGCGCGTACAGGTGAGCCAGCGACACCAGCGGGTCGGTGGCCGCATCGCCAGACAAGCCACCGGCGCGCCATTGACCATCCACATGCACCTCGGTGGTTTCGGCCAGGTCGGCGAGCAACGGCACATTGATACCGGCGCCCAGGCTATTGCCGACCACCAATGCTTCAAACCCCACGTTGTCAGCCACAAAACTTGGCCAGCCGACAGCCTTGCGGTCGACAAAGCGCGAACGCACCACTTCAAAGGTGACGCACGTGGCGCGAATATCCTCACTCACCGGTACGCGCCCGGCTTGCGGAGGAATATCCCGCTCCAGCACGAAGGCAATTTCGCATTCGATGGTCACCGGCGTAAGCGCTGGCAGCGGGATATGTGCGCCATCGGCATGGCAACGCCCCGCTTCCAGTTGGCCAATCAAGGGCCGCGACAACTTGCCTGCACGCATGCCAGCTGGGCTGCCAACGCCCAGCTTCCACCCGGCGCGCTGGCCTGCGGCAGCGGCAAACAACTGGTCCTGGCTGTCATAGCCTTGTTTCAATGTCTCGGGCTTGAGGCTGGCGGGCAGTTCCGTCAGCAGGTCACCGCTGCGCCAGTGTTGCAGTAGCAAGGCTGCAGTGCGTTGGTGTACGAAAAGCGAACGGTTCATCAAGACCTCATTGAGATAGGCGATGGCAGGCAACAGATGCTATGACCTGAAATTGATAATGATAAATATATTGTCATGATGCCAATCATCACAAATTGTTATTGAACTGCCTGATGAAACCCGCCTGCAGGTGCATGCTCAGCGATCAGTGGAAACCGGCTGCTTCAACAACAACACATAAGCCATCGCAGCAACCGCGGCCACGGCGGCACTGATCAGGAATGCCGAAGCGAAGGACCCGGTCTGCTGAATGCTGAACCCGGTCACGATGGGCGCCACAGAGCCTGCCAGGTAGCCGCCGAAGTTCTGGATCGAGCCAAACGAGGCCACGCGCTGGCTATCGACCACGGTGTTGGCGATCATCCATGCGGTAGAGCTGGCCATGTTCACGCTGAACAGTGCGCAACACAGCAGCGCCACGCTGAGCAGGAAGCCGCTACCGAACGACAGGGGAACGGTGAATGCGGCCGCCGCGAGCAACGCAGTCACTACAACCCGCTTGCGGCTACCCAGCACACTGGCACCGTACTTCACCAGGCGGTCGCAGATGCGGCCCGCGACAATGGTGCCCAACGCGCCGAATACATAGGCCAGCGAAACCACCCAGGCGGTCTGGTACAGGCTCAAGCCATGCTCGCGCTCGAAGTAGCCCGGCAGCCAGGTCAGGTGCAGCCACAGCATGTAGATCACCCCCATGAAGCCCAGTACTGCACCCCAGGTGCTCTTGTGGCGGAACAGTTCGGCCCACGCCGCCAGTTGTGCCTGCACACTGGGCCTGGCGCTTGGCACCGCCTGTTTATGCGCCTGGGCCGCCAGCAGCTGCTCACGCGCCTCGGCAGGCAGTTCGGCCAGGTACCGCGCCTTGCTTTTGTAGAAAGCGAACCAGCAGGCGGCAACCAGAATGCCGAACACTCCGGTGACGATGAACATGCCGCGCCAGCCCCAGGTGACCATCAGCAGCGTCAGCAACGGCGGCGCCAGACACGGCCCGATGCAGGTCGATGACAGCACGATGCCGGTCGGCGTCCCCCGCTTCTCGGCCTCGAACCACTCCGCCAGCGCCTTGGCCGCCGACGGGAACATCGGCGCCTCGCCAATTCCCAGCACCACCCTGAGCCCGATGAATGCAGAAAAACTGTTGATCAGGCCAGAAGCCGTCTGTGCCACCGACCAGCCCAGCAGGGCCGCCCCCAGCGAAATCTTGCTGCCCAGGCGGTCGATGATCATGCCCAAGGGCAGTTGCGAAAAGGCATACGCCAGGGAAAACGCCGACAGCAGAATGCCCATCTGTGACGGCGTGATGCCCATGTCGCGCTGAATGGACGTATTGGCAATCGACAGCGCACTGCGGTCGACGTAATTGATGATGCCGATCACCAGCAACAGGCTGACGGTGATGACCTGGTACTTTCTGAACGGGTTCGAGCTGGCGACCGCTTCAGGTTCGCGGGCAAGCCCGGGTTGCGCATATTTGGTATTCATGGGCGTTCACTTTTGTTGTTATTGGTTGAACAGCAGGTAACGGCTTACATGGACGCTTCAAGCAGCCACTGGTAGTCCTCGGCAGATGCCTCACGTGGGTTGGTGCGGTGGCTGTGATCGGCCAACGCACCCTGGACGATGCGCGGGAACAGGTCCGGGTTGACATCCAGTTCGCCAAGGCCGGTCGGCAGGCCCAGCGTACGGGTCATGTGGCGAATGGCATCTTCGATCTGGCTGTCATCGGCCAGCCCCATCGCCTGGGCGATGCGTTGCATCTTGTGTTCATTCACCACCGTTTCGGCCGTGCGGTTGAAGCGGATGACGGCAGGCAGGAAGATCGCATTGAGGGTGCCGTGGTGCAGGCGCGGGTTGATCCCGCCCAGCGCGTGGCTAAGGCTGTGCACGCAGCCCAGGCCTTTCTGGAAGGCCAGCGCACCTTGCAGCGATGCGCTCATCATATTGATGCGCCCGTCCAGGTCGCCCGGCGCGCGGGTGGCTCGCTCGATGAAGCGCCAGGCCCGCCACAGGCCGTCCAGGGCAATGCCGTCGGCAGGCGGATTGAACGCAGGTGCCATGAAAGTTTCCAGGCAGTGGGCAATCGCGTCCATGCCGGTGGCAGCCGTGAGTTGTGCCGGCAGCCCGAGGGTCAGTGCCGGGTCACAGATGGCGGCCTTGGGCACCACATGGGGCGAGATCACCCCCACCTTGCGCCCGTCATCGAGTATCAGGATGGCACCGCGCCCGACTTCGCTCCCCGTGCCGGCGGTGGTCGGCACGGCAATCACCGGCGCGGTCGCCGGGGTGATCCGGGCCAGGCCGCCCTCGATCACCGCAAAGCCCTTCAACGGGCCGTCGTGCCGGGCACACACCGCCACCCCCTTGGCCAGGTCGATTGCCGATCCACCGCCAATGGCGATGATGCCATCACAGCCATATGCCTTGAACATGGCCACGGCCTCACGCACGGCATGCTCGTTGGGGTTGGATGGCGTACCGTCGTAGATCGGCAGTTGTGCCATGTCGCTGGAGAAGGTGTTCAACGCCGTATCGACGATACCGGCGGCACGCACGCCACGGTCGGTCACGATCAAAGGCCTGGTTATACCAATGCGCTCACATTCGGCGGGCAGGCAGGCAATGGCACCGATATCGAATTGGATCTGGGTGATGTAGTTGATCAGGGACATAAGGCTTGGCAGACTCCTGGCTTTATTGTTCTGGGCGTTTCAGCCGCACTGGATGCGACACTGTGCAGCGCCAGTATAGGAATGCGCGGCTGGCCATGGTATTGAGAACAATCCATATCGGTATAACCAGGACGAATACCAGATGACCCCATCGCTCAATTCGATCATGTCCCGCCTGCACGCCCGCCATCTGCGCTTGTTGATCGAGTTGGACGAGCACCGCTCGCTGCTCGGTGCAGCAAGCAGCGTCGGGCTTACCCAGCCTGGTGCCAGCAAGGCCTTGCAGGAAATCGAAACCACCTTCGGCACTGTGCTGTTCAACCGCACCAACCGAGGCCTGGAGCCCACGGCCGCCGGACACTGCGCAATCCGCTACGCACGCCTGTTACAGACCGATATCGCCAACCTGCGGCACGATCTGGATGCAATCCTGCGTGGGGTCGGCGGCCGGCTGGCTGTGGGGGCGATCATGGGCGCGGTGCCGTTGCTGATGAAGGCGGTGTCACAGCTGGCCAGCATCCAGCCACAGATGTCGTTCGAAATCATCGAAGACACCAGCCAGTCGCTGCTGACGCAGATCGAGAGCGGCCGCCTGGACATTGCCCTGTGCCGCACCAGTGTCAGCAATACGCCGCAGCTGTTCGCCAGCACCTTTGTCCAGGATGAGACACTGGCGGTCATCGCCAACATCGACCACCCGCTGAAGCATGCGCCAAGCCTGAGCCTTGCCGACCTGGCCGAGAGCCGCTGGATCGTCTACCGGGCCAACATGCCCATGCGCGTGCAACTGGAGCGCGAATTTCACGATGCCGGGCTGCGCTTCCCGCTGCACCTGGTTGAAACCACTTCGATCCTGGCGACCTTGTCGCTGTTGCAAAACCGTCCTGACTTCGTTGCGCTGGTGTCGATCGACGTGGCCCAGCAATGTGCAATGAATCAACAGGTCAGCATACTGCCCTTGAGCATGGGCTCGGTCAGCGACCCCTACGAGTTGGTGACCCGTAAAGGCAGCCAGGCAACACCGGCCATGGACACGCTCACCGAACTGCTGCTGTTGCAGGGCCGACAGCGCTGCGACAGTTAATGCGGTTTCATGGCAGGCCACTGGGAAATCCGGGCTGAAAGGCTGAGGGTCAAGACAGTAATGAGGCAGCCCGCCAGCCCTGAGTAATCAGCATTGCAGCTACACCGGCAGTTCGGTGGTGAGCTTGATTTTTTCCATCGGGACTTCGGTCTTCACGTTCTGGACCACGCTCAGGCTGGTCAGGTGCGCCACCTGGAAGCGTCGATAGGCCTCCAGGTCTGCTGCCACCACCCGTAGCATCAAATCACAATCGCCCGCCATCACATGGCACTCCACCACTTCGGGCAACTGGCGCACAGCCTCGACAAATTCGTCCGTGGTTTCCTGGTCCTGACGCTTGAGCCATACCCTCACGAACAGGGTCAGGCCTAGCGAGACCTTGGCCGGGTCCAGCAGCGCCACATAACGCTCGATCACCCCAGCCTCCTCCAACAGGCGTACCCGGCGCAGGCACGGCGAGGCAGACAAGCCTACCTGTTTGGCCAGCTCCTGGTTCTGCAACCTGCCGTCGCGCTGCAGCGCCCGGAGGATACGTCGGTCGATGGCATCTAGCTTGATTGGCATTGATAAACCTTTTTTTCTATATTATCGGTAGCAACTGCCAAATGCTCTGCGCATCAGCGCAACTACGCAAGCCAATTTCAGTCGTTCATTGGAATAATTTTCCTCCATTGGAGGTGACCATGAATGCCCTTGAACCTGTACTGAACGACCCACCCGCCACCACGCCGCACAGCGAACTGCGCCGTGGCGCCGTTGCCGCCCTGCCGGTATTGCTTGGGTTCATCCCCTTTGCCCTGGTACTCGGTGCGCAAGCGTCCCAGCACCAATTGACAGCAGGCGCAGTGGCACTGATGACTGGCCTCAACTTCGGTGGCGGCTCGGAGTTGGCCGCAATCGAGCTGTGGACCTCACCGCCAGCAATCCTTGTGATTGTTGCCATGACCCTGTTGATCAACAGCCGCCACCTGCTGATGGGCGCGACGCTGGCGCCTTGCTTGAGCCACCTGCCGTTGCCCAAGGCATTAGGAGCGCTGTTCTTCATGTGTGACGAAAGTTGGGCCATGGGCCTGGCCGATGCACGCCAGCGTGGTGGCTTCAGCCTGTGCTATTTCATGGGCGTGTCGCTATCCCTTTGGATCACCTGGGTCACCTTCACCAGCCTTGGCACGCAGATCGGGCCATTGCTCGGGGACCTGCGCAGCTATGGCTTCGACATGGCCTTCGCCGCGGTCTTTCTGGTACTGCTCAAAGGCCTGTGGAAAGGTGTACACGCTGCCCTGCCATGGTTATTCAGCCTGTTCACCGCAGCGCTGTTCTACCTACTGATCCCCGGTGGCTGGTACGTGCTCGCGGGCACTGTAGCCGGCCTGGTGACCGCCTATTTGTGGGCCAAGCCATGATTGACGTTGCTACGCTGGTCACCATCGTGGGCATGGCCGTGGTCACCTACCTGACCCGTGCGCTGGGTTTTTTACTGCTGCGCAACCGCACCCTGGGCCCGCAACTGACCCAGGTGCTGAACGCCGCGCCCGGCTGCGTGCTGATTGCCGTGATCGCGCCCAAGTTCGTTTCCGGGCACCCGGCCGACCTGATTGCTCTGGGGCTTACCATGTACGCCGCTGCGCGGTTTTCCCTGTTGCCGGTAGTGGTATTTGCCATTGTCGTGACGGGGTTGCTGCGCGTGCTGTTGCCGGCATGACCTGCCGCTACACCTGCACGCCATTGACCCAAATCAAGCCCTCGCGCCGGGTTCGCGCGACGATGGCTGCACGCAAGGAATGACTCAAGTACCGACAGGTGCACAGTGCGCAAGGTTTACCGCTTGATCGCTGTGCGCGCCTTGACCAAGGAGCCCCACATGAACCCGCTGAAACACATACTGGTTGCCACCGACCTTTCCCCACATGCTCGCAACGCCGCTGAGCGCGCGGCCTACCTGAGCGATGCGCAACAGGCCTCGCTGGACCTGCTCTACGTTGCCAACCCGGCACCCTTCGAGCGCCTCAAACAGTTGGTGACGCCTGATGACGATCTGTTGAAACGCGTACTGGATAGCGCAGGCGAGAAAACCCACGCACTGGCAGCGCTGCTGTTCCAGCGTTACGGTATCTCCGCTGGCGTGCAGGTCGCCAGCGGCTCGGTGATCACGGAGATCAACCGGGTGGTGCAGGACAAGCACAGCGACCTGCTGGTGTGTGGGGCCAGGGGCCAGAACGTAGCGCGGCGCCTGCTGCTGGGCTCGACCGTGCAGAAACTGCTCAACCGCATGCCCTGCCCTTTGCTGGTGGTCAAGCCGGCCCCTCGTGATGCCTACCGCACCGTGCTGGTGCCAGTCGATTTTTCGTCCGTTTCACTGCGCACGATCGAATTGGCCAAGGCCATTGCCCCGCAAGCAGAGATCATTCTGCTGCATGCGTACGAAGCCCCGTTCGAAGCCAGCGTGCGCTTCGCCCATCTCGACCACGATACCCTCACCCACTACCGCAATGTCATCCGCAAGGATGCACAAGTACAGCTCGCGGCGCTGAGTGAGGCTGCCGGCCTGGCCGATGCACGGCAGATCCTCGTGCACGGCGACCCTGGCTGGCGCATTGCCGAGCAGGAACAGGAGCTGGAGTGCGACCTGATCGTGGTCGGCAAGCAGGGGGCAAGCGCGCTGGAGGAACTGCTGGTGGGCAGCGTCACCAAGCATGTACTGAACGAATCGCAGTGTGATGTGCTGGTAACACCTTAGGCTGCGTGAACGTTCTGCACTGCCGCCTGTTGCGCCTATCCAGGTCAAGCCACGGTGGCTGGCCTTGCCTGCTGACGTGCGGACTTGAAAAGAGCTCCTCCTGCCCACTGCATTCGCGAGTGGGGCATCATTGCTGAGAGCAGCGGCTCTACGCAAAGCGTTTCATCGATTGCACTGATGATGACTATCGAGCGGCCTGCCTGTCGGTTGGGCACGGCCGCCTCTACAATCCCCTGCAAATCCCCCCGCTCCTGCGCCTGCTACAGGCGAGATCCCTCATGGAACCTAACCCATGCCAAGCAACAGCCAGGCCCCTCGCGGCCTTCCCGAACACAGCCAACAAAGCGTGACCCAGCAATGGCTGGCAATCCTCTCGGTAGCCGTGGGTGCTTTCGCCCTGGTCACCAGTGAGTTCCTCCCGGTGGGGGTGCTGAACGATGTGGCCAGCGACCTGGGCATCAGTGCAGGCCTTGCCGGCCTGATGGTGACCCTGCCAGGGATCATGGCTGCGTTAGCCGCCCCGTTGATTTCCGTAGGCGTCGGCGCGCTGGACCGGCGCTACCTGCTGATCGGCCTGACGCTGATCATGATCATCGCCAACGCCATCGTCGCCTACGCCGGCGACTTCAACCTGCTGTTGGCCGGCCGTGTGCTACTGGGTATCAGTATCGGCGGCTTCTGGGCGACAGCCATCGCCCTCAGCGGCCGCCTGGCACCTGACGGGATGGGCGTAGCCAAAGCCAACTCCATCATCATGGCGGGCGTAACCCTGGCGACGGTAGTGGGCGTGCCTGTCGGCACCTGGCTGAGTGGCCTGATGGGCTGGCGCATGACGTTCCTGGTCACTGCACTGGTAGGCGTACCGGTGCTGCTGGCACAGGTCTTCCTGCTGCCGCGGCTGATGCCGGAAAAGGCCATTCGCATCCGCGACCTGCCGGCGTTGTTCACCAACCCGCAAGCACGGGTCGGTTTGATCGCCGTGTTGCTGATCGGCCTGGCGCACTTTGCGGCGTACACCTACGTCGCACCGTTCTTCAAACAGAATGCCGGCTTTGACGGGCCTACGATCGGTTCATTGTTGCTGCTGTATGGCGTGGCCGGCTTCATGGGCAACATCTTCGCCGGCTTTGCGGCCAACCGCAGCGTGCGGCATACCCTGATGCTGGTCGCGCTCATGATCGCAGTCAGCACCGCCCTGTTCCCGCACTTCGCCACCGGCATGACGGGCGCCGCCATGCTGATCGCGCTGTGGGGCTTTGCCTTCGGTGCGTTCCCGGCCTGTGCCAATATCTGGATGTTTGTCGTGGCGCCCAAGGATGTCGAACGTGGCATGCCGCTGTTCGTGGCCCTGTTCCAGGTAATCATTGCCGTGGGCTCGTTCTTCGGCGGGCAAGTCGTGGACCATATGGGCACTGCGGTGCTGCTGAGCCTGGCCACGGCGCTGGTGGGCTGTGGCTTTGTAACCGTGTTGGTGCTGGGGCGCAACGTCAGCAACGATCTGGCGGCGCAGCCAGGCTAAGCAGCCGCCCAAGGCGGCTGCGCAAAGCGTGGGGCCGTGAAACCGAGGCGCCTGCTTCGCGGGCAAGCCCGCTCCTACAGGTACCGTACGGCTCCAGGCGCTTGCATTAGCTGCAATCGTCCCGCTCGGGCTGGCGTGGTTGCCTGGCGCACACCACCTGAACCTCGGCGCCACGGGCCCTGGCCAGCAGCTCCTCGGTGTCATCGCCACCGGGCAAGGCAAGCAACAGGTCAGGGCGGCTGTCATTGAGCATGAACAGGTTGCGCAAGCGTTCGGCCTGCTTGCCGTGCAGCTGCCAGTTTGGCGGGTAGCGCACCAGATCGGCGCCATGCTCGCGCGCCCAGCTTTCGATTTCCCCTCCAATGAACTGGCTGCCACCGTGGATCAACACCCGGATCGGCCGCTGGCGCTGGACGTCGTCCAAGGCCTGGCGACAGCGTCGGGTGTCGGCGTAGTTGCGTCCTGCACAAATCAGTACTCGCATGGTCTGCTCTCCTTGCATCGCTCAGAACCACTGGCCGAAACGGCGGATATAGAGGGTCTTCATGGCCTGGGCGACCACGCAGTAGCCCAGCAGGGTGGCGGCCAGCCAAGGGAAGTACTCCCACGGCAGCGGCACCAGGCCAACCATCGCGCCCACCGGGGAGAACGGGATGTAGATACCCAATGCCATGACCAGCCCCGTTGCCAAAACCACCGGCAATGCAGCGGTGCTCTGGAAGAACGGTACCTTGCGAGTGCGCAGCATGTGCACTACCAGCGTCTGTGACAGCAAGCCCTCGATGAACCAGCCAGACTGGAACAGCGCCTGCATTTCGACGCTGTTGGCGGCGAACACGTACCACATCAGGGCGAACGTGGTGATGTCGAAGATCGACGACGTAGGACCTATCCACAACATGAAGCGGCCGATGTTGCGGGCATCCCATTTGCGTGGCTTGCTGAGGAACGCCTTGTCCATGCGGTCCCAGGGCAGCGACAGCTGGGAAAAGTCATACATCAGGTTCTGCAGCAACAAGTGGATCGCCAGCATGGGCAGGAACGGAATGAACGCACTGGCCACCAGGACCGAGAACACGTTGCCGAAATTGGAACTGGCAGTCATGCACAGGTACTTCATGATGTTGCCGAAGGTTTCGCGGCCTTTGAGCACGCCCTCCTCGAGCACCATCAGGCTCTTTTCCAGCAAAATGATATCGGCCGATTCCTTGGCGATGTCGGTGCCGCTGTCCACCGAGATACCGACGTCAGCATCGCGCAGGGCGGCGGCATCGTTGATGCCGTCGCCAAGAAAGCCCACGGTGTGACCATTGGCCTGCAGGGCCTTGAGCACCCGTGATTTCTGCAACGGGGTGAGCTTGGCGAAGACGGTGCGCTCCTCCACCTGAAGCTTCAGGGTGGTGTCGTCCATGCCCTCGATGTCCTGGCCGAGCAACGGCTGGCCTGGCGCCAGGCCCACTTCACGGCAGACCTTGGACGTGACCACCGGGTTGTCGCCGGTCAGTACCTTTACCTGCACGCCCATGTCGCGCAAGGCGGCAATGGCCGGGCCGGCCGTTTCCTTGGGCGGGTCGAGGAAGGTCAGCAAGCCCTGGATGACCAGATCGCGCTCATCTTCGGTGTGATACTGCGCCTTGCCGTCGGCCGCCGGGATCTCCCGGGTGGCAACCACCAGCACGCGGAAGCCGTCCTGGTTGAAGGCATCGACACTGGCCATCAGCTGCTGGCGGCGGCACGAATCGAGGGCAACGACCTTATCGCCTTCCTGCACATGGGTGGCGATGGCGAGCATTTCCTCGACCGCCCCTTTGCTTACCAGCAGGTGATCGCCCAAGGCATTCTTCACCACCACTGACAGGCGGCGGCGGATGAAGTCGAACGGCAGTTCGTCGACCTTTGCGTAGGCGTAAGGCGCCTGGAACTGGTGGTCCTGGCCGGCGAAATGCAGCACGGCCTGGTCCATCAGGTTGCGGATGCCGCTTTGGTGATGGCTGTTGAGCCAGGCCAGCTCAAGGATGTGCTTGTCGGTTTGGCCGTCGAAGCGCACATGGTGCTCGAGGATGATCCGGTCCTGGGTGAGCGTACCGGTCTTGTCGGTGCACAGTACGTCCATGGAGCCCAGGTTCTGGATGGCGTTCAGGCGTTTGACCACCACCTTGCGCCGGGCCATGGCCACGGCGCCCTTGGCCAGGTTGGCGCTGACGATCATCGGCAGCATTTCCGGGGTCAGGCCCACTGCCACGGCAAGCGCGAAGAGGAAGGCATCACCCCAGTCGCCTTTCACCACACCGTTGATCATGAACACCACCGGCACCATCACCAGCATGAAGCGGATCAGCAGGCTACTGACGCTGTTCACGCCGCGGTCAAAAGCGGTCTGGCTGCGCGAACCGGCAATGGCCTTGGCCAGCGAGCCAAAATAGGTGCGTCGGCCGGTCGCCACCACCACGGCGCGGGCGCGGCCACTGACCACATTGGTACCCATAAAGCAGATGTTCGGCAACTCGAGCAGGTTGTCCTGATGTGCGCCATGCTCGGCGGCGGACTTCTGCGCGACATTACCCAAGGTGTCGTACTTTTCGACCGGCAACGCCTCGCCGGTGAGCACGGCCTGGCTGATAAACAGGTCACGCGCTTCGAGCAGACGGATATCGGCGGGAATCATGTCACCTGCAGAAAGCTGCACGATGTCGCCGGCCACCAGTTCGTCCATGGGCACTTCGCGCAGGCGCGGGGCTTGCCCGATCTGCTCGCGGCGCAACACCGTGGCAGTGCTGCGCACCATTGCCTTGAGCGCATCGGCAGCCTTGTTCGAGCGGTACTCCTGCCAGAAGCGCAGCAGGCTGCTGAGGCTGACCATGGTCATGATGATGATGACCTTGGTCAGGTCGGCGTCGTCTGCTTCGCCTGCACTGACCGGCAGCCAGTAGTCGGTGACGAAGCTGATCCCGGCCAGGGTCAGCAGTACATAGATGAACGGGTTGTTCAGGGCCTTGAGCAGCTGCACCAGGGCGTGGGGTTGCGGGTCGTGGGCAACATGGTTGGCCCCATCGCGCGCCAGGCGCTTGGCGGCTTCGTGCTCGGTCAGGCCCTGTTCGCTGGCATCGAGGTTGGCGAGGGTGACCGCCAGGCCATTGCGCGCTTCACGGGCGGCGCGGGTGGACAGGCGGGTTTCGCGTTCGGCCTTGGCCGATGAGGTGTTACGGTATTTGACAGTCATGTTGCTGTGCTCCTGCCGCTGCGGCGGCACGACACACAGACGTTTCACTCAGGCGGTGAACGAAGGCATGTCGGGTCGCTGAATAATGCTGGTTCTTTCCGACAGTTGTCTGTCCGCTGCCGAGAGTCGGAAGTTGTGTCGGCAGCGAACTTTCTACTCGCGCAATCCATGGTTTGATTCCTTTTCATAAACACAGGGCAATAGTTATCCCGCGAACTTTTAAGGTAAAAAGTTCGAGCACAAAGATACCGTTCAATATCTTTTATTCAGTGAGAAGTGCGGGGGCTCAAGCGTGCATGAACACGCACCAGCACCCCGCAACTACTTGGGGGGTGCTGGTGGTGGTCAAGGTAGCCGTGCAGACGCCGCGGCCAGGCGCAGGCCTGCCGCGGTGCAAGGCACGCAGGCTGGCGATGTGAAACGAATGAAGTGAGGTTCATGAGCTTGCCTCCAACCGGCCAACACCGGCGGCGGCAAGTCACGGCGGAGCATCAGGCTCTGGCGCGGCTTGCCCGACCAGGGTGTCGGGACCGGTGTTCCGGTTCAAGTGCCTGACCCGGCCATTCGGCAGAGGTCAGGCAGCGACGAGATACTGTGTCCATTGAGTTCTTCAGTGAAGGGAAAAAAGGCCCCGTGCTCGGGGCGGTCGAACTTTATTCAAGCGTAGTATCTTGCTCAACACTTAAGGGTAAACTTACATAAGTTTCAC
>NZ_JBJJLR010000032.1:0-62097 GCF_046230975.1 Pseudomonas sp. KCJK9058 | reverse complement strand
AGCCCTGACTTACGGTGGCCTCGCCGCGCTGGGGGTGCTGGCCTATAAAGCTTACGGCAACTGGCAGGCAAACCAGCGGGGGGCCGCAGCCGAGCCTCAAACCCTCGACCGCCTGCCGCCGGCCCAGGCCGAGCAGCACAGCCAGGCGGTACTGCGCGCCCTGGTGGCGGCGGCCAAGTCCGATGGGCATATCGACGAGCGCGAGCGGGCGTTGATCGAGGGCGAATTCACGCGCCTGGACAGCGACCGCGAATTGCAGCACTGGCTGCATGCCGAGCTGAACAAGCCGCTGGACCCGGCCGAAGTGGCCCGTGCTGCGCAAACACCGGAGATGGCTGCTGAGATGTACCTGGCCAGCGTGATGATGGTCGATCAGGAAAACTTCATGGAGCGTGCCTACCTGGACGAGCTGGCACGCCAGCTGCGGCTGGACCCGGGCTTGCGCCAGGCGCTGGAGGCCCAGGTGAGGGAGGCGGTTGCGCAGTAGCAGCGCTTGTCATGACATTTTCTGCGCTTGTCGAACCGAGCGCGGAAAATGTCACGGCAAGCCCTGGCCAGCTTTTACCCAATCCGCGCATTTCGCCCGATAAACCGTAAGACCTCTGGGCTATACTTCGGCGATTTTTCCCGCTCGTTGTGAATTCCTGAGGGCTGAATGTGAAGAACTGGACCTTGCGCCAACGGATCCTGGCAAGTTTCGCCGTGATCATCGCCATCATGCTGCTGATGATCGTGGCCGCCTACTCGCGGTTGGTGGCTATCGAAACCGCCGAAGAGGCAGTGGGGACCGACAGCATTCCTGGCGTCTACTACAGCTCGATGATTCGCAGCGCCTGGGTCGACAGCTACGTCACCAGCCAGCAACTGGTGGGCCTGTCCAACCATCGTGAAATCACTTCGGCCGACCTGGAACTGTTCAGAAGCTTCGATAACCGGCTGAAGCAATACATGGCCAGCTACCAGGCCACCATCCAGGACAAAGACGACCAGGCCCGCTTCGACAGCTTCGTGCAACTGGAAGAAAGCTACCTCAAAATCGTCAACCAGGTGCTGGATGCGTACGGTCAGCGCAACTACGACGAGGCCCAGCGGCTGATCACCGAGGTCCTCACTCCGGCCTGGAAGGATGGGCGCGAGCACCTGAATGAAGTGATCGAGAATAATCGGGCCTCTGCCGATGCCGCCACCAACGATATCGTCAACGCAGTCAACACGGCAAAGGGCAGCATGGTGGTCTCACTGCTGCTGGCAATCGTCGCTGCCGGCATCTGCGGCCTGTTGCTGCTGCGCGCTATCACAGCGCCCATGCAGCGTATCGTGCATGCCCTCGACAAGCTGCGTTCCGGTGACCTGAGCATGCGCCTGAGCCTGGATCGCAAGGACGAATTCGGTGCCATCGAAAGCGGCTTCAACGAAATGGCCGAGGCACTGGCCAACCTGGTGGCCCAGGCCCAACGCTCGTCGGTGCAGGTGACCACTTCGGTCACCGAAATTGCCGCCACGTCCAAGCAACAGCAGGCCACCGCCACCGAGACGGCCGCCACCACCACCGAAATTGGCGCCACCTCGCGGGAAATCGCCGCGACTTCGCGGGACCTGGTGCGCACCATGACCGAAGTGACGACGGCGGCTGATCAGGCATCCAGTCTGGCAGGCTCCGGGCAACAGGGCCTGGCACGCATGGAAGAGACCATGCACCAGGTGATGGGCGCTGCCGACCTGGTCAATGCCAAGCTCGGTATCCTCAACGAGAAAGCCAGCAACATCACCCAGATGGTGGTAACCATCGTCAAGGTTGCCGACCAGACCAATCTGCTGTCGCTCAACGCCGCCATCGAAGCGGAAAAGGCCGGTGAATATGGCCGCGGCTTTGCCGTGGTCGCGACCGAAGTGCGCCGCCTGGCCGACCAGACCGCCGTGGCCACCTACGACATCGAGCAAATGGTGCGCGAGATCCAGTCAGCAGTGTCGGCCGGTGTCATGGGGATGGACAAGTTCTCCGAAGAAGTGCGCCGCGGCATGTTCGAGGTGCAACAGGTGGGCGAGCAACTCAGCCAGATCATTCACCAGGTGCAGGCCTTGGCGCCGCGCGTATTGATGGTCAACGAAGGCATGCAGGCCCAGGCCACCGGTGCCGAGCAGATCAACCAGGCACTGGCCCAGCTCAGCGATGCCAGCACCCAGACTGTCGAGTCGCTGCGCCAGGCCAGCTATGCCATCGATGAGCTGAGCCAGGTGGCCGCGGGCCTGCGTGGCGGCGTGTCGCGCTTCAAAGTCTGACCGCGATGAACGACTTGCAACTGCGCACCGCGCGGGCGGCGAACACCGAGGGGGCGTTGTACCTGCAGTTTCGCATCAGAAAGCAGCGTTTTGCCCTGAGCGTGCACGAGGTGATCGAAGTGTTGCCGCGTCAGCCGCTCAAGCCGATCGCCCAGGCACCTGCCTGGGTCGCGGGCATCCTCGCCCATCGTGGCCAGTTGGTTCCGGTCATCGACCTTGCCGCCTTGAGCTTTGGCCAGCCGGCGGTGCAACGCACCAGCACCCGCCTGGTACTGGTGCACTACCGAGGCGGCCTGCAGCTTGGCCTGATCCTGGAGCAGGCCACCGAAACCCTGCGTTGCCAACCGGACGAGTTCCAGCCCTATGGGGTGGACACCGGTGAAGCGCCTTATTTGGGCCCGGTGCGCCAGGATGCCCAGGGGCTGCTGCAGCGCATCGAAGTCAATGACCTGCTGCCCGACACCGTGCACGCATTGCTGTACACGCAAGACCCGACAGGGATGCCAACATGAACGAACAGCGTTTCTTCCGCTTCTTGCGCGAGCGTATTGGCCTGGACGTGGAGTCGGTGGGCGCGCCCATGGTCGAACGCGCGCTGCGCCAACGTTGCGTGGCTGCGGGCGCGATGGACCTGGACGATTACTGGCTGCGCCTGCAGCAGTCGGCAGATGAGCAACAGGCGCTGATCGAAGCGGTGATTGTCCCGGAAACCTGGTTTTTCCGTTACCCCGAATCCTTCACTGCGCTGGCCAGCCTGGCCCATAAACGCCTGGCTAAACTGGCTGGCGCGCGCCCGCTGCGATTACTCAGCCTGCCGTGTTCTACTGGCGAGGAACCCTATTCGCTGGCCATGGCCTTGTTTGACGCCGGCATGGCGCCTGGGGCATTCCTTGTCGATGGAATGGACATCAGCCCAAGTTCGGTAGCCAAGGCCGTGCAGGCGGTGTATGGGCGCAATGCGTTCCGGGGTAGCGAACTGGGTTTTCGCGAGCGCTACTTCGATGCT
The DNA here is from genome assembly GCF_046230975.1 of Pseudomonas sp. KCJK9058. Taxonomy (NCBI): domain Bacteria; kingdom Pseudomonadati; phylum Pseudomonadota; class Gammaproteobacteria; order Pseudomonadales; family Pseudomonadaceae; genus Pseudomonas; species Pseudomonas sp. KCJK9058. Next base: position 58,811 of record NZ_JBJJLR010000032.1, on the reverse strand, counting down.
CTGGACGAAGGCCACCGCCTGCATGAGCGGGTACGCCAGCAAGTCAGCCTGCGGGTGGGCAATGTGCTTGACCCGGCGCTGGCCAGCCGCGACGGCCTGTATGACTTCGTGTTCTGTCGCAATCTGTTGATCTATTTCGACGTACCGACCCAACAGCGTGTGTTCGAAGTGCTCAAGCGGTTGCTGCATCCGCAGGGTGTGCTGTTCATCGGCCCGGCCGAAGGCAGCTTGCTGGCACGCATGGGCATGCGTCCATTGGGGATCGCCCAGTCGTTTGCCTATGTGCGTCATGAAGGCGACAGCGCCCCCTTGGCAGCGGCACCCGCCCAACCCGCCAAGCGTGCGTTCACGACGTTGCCCGCACCGGTTTATCCGCAGCCCAGTGTGCCGTTGCCGCGTTCGCTGCGTGTGCTGCCGGTGGCGGCCAGGCCAGCGCCAGCCCGGGAGCACAGCCACGAGGGGGCCAGTGAGTTGCTGGCCGGCATTGCCCGGCTGGCCAATGCCGGTGCCAGCGAGCAGGCCCGTAGCGAATGCGAGCGCTACCTGAGCCAGTACCCGCCGTCGGCACAGGTGTACTACTGGCTGGGGTTGCTCAGTGATACCGAAGGCGATGCGCAGCAGGCGCTGAGCCACTATCGCAAGGCCCTGTACCTGGAACCACAGCACCCCGAGGCGCTGGTGCACCTGGCCGCCTTGCTGGCGGCCCAGGGTGACTTGGCCGGCGCTCGGCGCCTTCAGGCGCGCGCGGCGCGGGCTGGCCGGGAGTCTGAACGATGAACAGTGAATCCGCGATGCAGTTGCTCGCCGAGGATGACGCGCACATCGACGACTGCTGGAACCGTATTGGCGTGCGCGGCGACAAGCAGTGCCCACTGCTGGAGCGGCATGTTCATTGCCGCAATTGCGAGGTGTATGCCGCTGCGGCCACGCGTTTGCTCGACCGCTATGCGCTGGTGCAGGAGCACCAGGCTGCGGCGGTGCAGCCGGACGCGGAAAACACCGGTCGCTCCATGCTGCTGTTCCGCCTGGGCGAAGAGTGGCTGGCGCTGGCTACCGCCTGCCTGGCCGAAATCGCCCCGCTGCAGGCGGTGCATTCATTGCCGCACCAGCGCTCGCGGCTGCTGCACGGGGTTGCCAATGTACGCGGTGCGTTGGTGCCGTGCCTGTCACTGGCTGATTTGCTGGGCGTGCAGGCCGGCTCCACCGAGCAACGCAGCGCACGGGCGATGCCCCGTATGCTGATTCTGGCCGCCGAAGGTGGGCCGGTGGTGATGGCTGTCGAGGAAATCGACGGTATTCACCGGCTCGACCCGCAGTTGCTGGGCAGTGGCCGGGACGCCACACGCTTCACCGCCGCAGTCTTGCAGTGGCGCGGCCGCAGCGTGCGGGTTCTGGACGATCAACATTTACTGTCTGCCGTGCAGCGGAGTCTGTCATGACCCCAGAGCAAATGCGCGACGCATCGTTGCTCGAACTGTTCAGCCTGGAGGCCGAGGCGCAGACCCAAGTGCTCAGTGCCGGCCTGATGGCACTGGAACGCAACCCTACTCAGGCCGACCAGCTCGAGGCCTGCATGCGCGCTGCCCACTCGCTCAAGGGGGCAGCGCGCATTGTCGGGGTGGATGCTGGCGTCAGTGTCGCCCACGTGATGGAAGACTGTCTGGTGGCGGCCCAGGAAGGCCGACTGCGGCTGACCGCCGAGCATATTGACGCGCTGTTGCAAGGTACCGACCTGTTGATGCGTATTGCCACGCCCGGCGATGCCGGTGCGCAGGCGACCTTGCCGGTGTTTCTTGCGCAAATGGCCAGCCTGCTCGACCCGGGCGCCTCTGCCATGCCTGTGGTGCCGCTGGCTGCATCCGTGCCGCCGGAGCCGCCGCTGGCAACCCTGCCGCCTGCACCTGTGGTAATGCCAGCCGGACCGCGGGAACCAGAGCCCGAACCCGCCCTGCGGCGCAAGGCTGGCAAGCGCGCTGGCGAAGGTGCTGAGCGGGTACTGCGTGTCACAGCTGACCGCCTTAATAGCCTGCTTGACCTGTCCAGCAAGTCGCTGGTGGAAACCCAGCGGCTCAAGCCATACCTGGCTACCCTTCAGCGCCTCAAGCGCATGCACGGCCAAGGTATGCAGGCGCTTGACGGCTTGCGCATGCAACTGGAAGGCACGGGGCAGGGCAGTGAGGTGCTCGAAGCCTTGGCACAGACCCAGCGCCTGCTGGCAGAGACCCAGCAGATTCTGCAGCAGCAGGCTGCCGACCTGGATGAGTTCGGCTGGCAGGCCAGTCAGCGTGCGCAGTTGTTGTATGACACCGCCCTGGCCTGTCGGATGCGGCCGTTTGCCGACGTACTGACCGGGCAAAGCCGGATGGTCCGCGACCTGGGCCGTTCGCTGGGCAAGCCGGTGCGGCTGGTGGTGGAAGGGGAGAAGACCCAGGTCGACCGCGATGTGCTGGAAAAGCTCGAAGCACCGCTGACCCACCTGTTGCGCAATGCCGTCGACCACGGCATCGAGTTGCCCGAGCGGCGCCTGCTGGCGGGCAAGCCGGACGAGGGGGTGATCCGCCTGCGGGCTTCGCACCAGGCGGGCATGCTCAGCCTGGAGCTGGTCGACGATGGCGCCGGTATCGACCTGGAGCGCCTGCGCAGCAGCATCGTCGAGCGCGCCCTGTCGCCCGCTGACACGGTGACACGGATGAGTGAGGCGGAGCTGCTGACGTTCCTGTTCCTGCCCGGTTTCAGCCTGCGTGACAAGGTTACCGAAGTGTCCGGGCGCGGTGTGGGGCTGGATGCGGTGCAGCACTTGATCCGCGAGCTGCGCGGCTCGATCGAATTGACCCAGGTGGCAGGGCAGGGCTGTCGCTTCCATCTTCAGGTACCGCTGACCCTGTCGGTCGTTCGCAGCCTGGTGGTCGAGGTGGGCGGGGAGGCTTACGCCTTCCCGCTGGCGCATATCGAACGCACGCTGGAAGTGACCGCCGAACAGATCGTGCAGATCGAAGGGCGCCAGCACTTCTGGCACGAAGGCCGGCATATTGGCCTGGTGGCGGCCAGCCAGTTGCTCAATCGCCCGGCGGGGCAAAGCGACGAAGCCAGCTTGCGGGTAGTGGTGATTCGTGAGCGCGAGCAGCTGTACGGGGTGGCCGTGGAGCGGTTGGTGGGGGAGCGGGTGCTGGTCGTGATGCCGCTCGACCCACGCCTGGGGAAGGTGCAGGACATTTCCTCCGGCGCCTTGCTCGATGATGGCTCGGTGGTCCTGATTGTCGATGTCGAAGACTTGCTACGCTCGGTGGAAAAACTGCTCAGCACCGGCAGCCTGGAGCGCATCGAGCGCGGCAGCAGCGGAGCCCGTGGCGCTGTCCGCAAACGTATCCTGGTGGTCGACGACTCGCTGACCGTGCGCGAACTGCAGCGCAAGCTGCTGGGCAACCGTGGCTACGACGTGGCGGTGGCGGTGGATGGCATGGACGGCTGGAACGCCCTGCGCAGTGAGGACTTCGACCTGCTGATCACCGACATCGACATGCCGCGCATGGACGGTATCGAGCTGGTTACCCTGGTGCGTCGCGACCAGCGCCTGCAGTCGTTGCCGGTGATGGTGGTGTCCTATAAAGACCGTGAGGAAGACCGACGGCGCGGGCTGGACGCTGGCGCCGACTACTATTTGGCAAAGGCCAGTTTCCACGACGATGCGTTGCTGGATGCTGTGGTGGAGCTGATCGGAGGTGCTCAGGGATGAAGATCGCCATCGTCAATGACATGCCCCTGGCCGTCGAAGCGTTGCGCCGGGCGGTCGCCCTGGAGCCCGCCCACCAGGTTGTGTGGGTGGCCAGCAACGGTGCCGAGGCGGTGCAGCGCTGCACCGAGCAGTTACCGGACCTGATCCTCATGGACCTGATCATGCCGGTGATGGACGGTGTCGAGGCGACCCGGCGGATCATGGCCGAAACCCCGTGCGCCATCGTCATCGTGACGGTCGACCGTAAACAGAACGTACACCGGGTATTCGAGGCCATGGGCCATGGCGCTCTCGATGTGGTCGACACGCCTGCGCTCGGCGCTGGCGATGCCCGCGAAGCAGCGGCGCCATTGCTGCGCAAGATCCTCAATATTGGCTGGCTGGTCGGCCAGCAGCGGGCACCTGCCGCAAGGTCGGTGGCTGCGCCGCTGCGCGAGGCTTCCCAGCGCCGCGGGTTGGTGGCAATCGGGTCTTCGGCGGGGGGGCCGGCAGCACTCGAAGTGCTGCTCAAGGGTTTGCCGGCCGCGTTTCCGGCGGCCATCGTGCTGGTCCAGCATGTGGACCAGGTGTTTGCCGCAGGCATGGCCGAATGGCTCAGCAGCGCAGCAGGCCTGCCGGTGCGCCTGGCCCGTGAAGGCGAACCGCCGCAGCCAGGGCAGGTACTCCTGGCCGGTACCAACCACCACATTCGCCTGCTACAGAGCGGCCAACTGGCCTACACTGCCGAACCTGTGAATGAAATCTACCGGCCCTCGATCGATGTGTTCTTTGAGAGCGTGGCACGTTACTGGAATGGTGATGCGGTGGGCGTGCTGCTCACCGGCATGGGCCGCGACGGTGCCCAGGGCCTGAAGCTGATGCGTCAGCAGGGCTTTCTGACCATTGCCCAGGACCAGGCCAGCAGCGCGGTGTACGGCATGCCCAAGGCTGCTGCGGCTATTGATGCCGCGGTGGAAATTCGCCCGCTGGAACGCATAGCCGGGCGCTTGACTGAATTTTTCGCAAAATGACGAAATGTATTGAATCACGCCGCCAGGCCGGTAGTGATCGGGTGAACAATGATGAATGATTTACCGATCGAAGGTTTCGCGACCACCAACGAGAACTCGGCGATGGTGCTGCTGGTCGATGACCAGGCAATGATCGGCGAAGCGGTGCGGCGTGGCTTGGCCGATGAAGACAACATCGACTTCCACTTCTGTGCCGACCCGCACCAGGCGGTGGCCCAGGCCATGCGCATCAAGCCCACGGTCATTCTTCAAGACCTGATCATGCCTGGCCTGGACGGCTTGACCCTGGTGCGCGAGTACCGCAACAACCCGGTGACCCAGGACATCCCGATCATCGTCCTGTCGACCAAGGAAGACCCGCTGGTAAAGAGTGCGGCATTTGCCGCCGGGGCCAACGACTACCTGGTCAAGCTGCCTGACACCATCGAACTGGTGGCACGCATCCGTTACCACTCGCGTTCCTACCTGACCCTGCTGCAGCGCGACGAGGCCTACCGTGCCCTGCGCGTCAGCCAGCAGCAGTTGCTTGATTCCAACCTGATGCTGCAGCGGCTGATGAACTCCGATGGCCTGACCGGGCTGTCCAACCGCCGGCACTTCGACGAATACCTGGAGCTGGAGTGGCGCCGGGCCATGCGTGAACAGCAGCAGTTGTCGTTGCTGATGATCGATGTCGATTATTTCAAGGCCTACAACGACAGCTTTGGCCACCTGGCCGGTGACGAGGCCTTGCGCAAGGTCGCCGAGGCCATTCGTGGCTCCTGCTCGCGGCCCACCGACCTGCCGGCGCGCTATGGTGGCGAAGAGTTCGCCCTGGTGCTGCCCAACACCTCGCCAGGCGGGGCACGGCTGGTGGCCGAGAAGCTGCGCCAGACCGTACTGGGCCTGGGCATTCCGCATTCCGCTCCGGTGGCCGACTCGTGCCTGGCGGTGAGCATCGGCCTGGCGACCCAGACCCCGACCATCGGCAGCCATTGCCGGCAGCTGATTTCGGCGGCGGACAAGGGGCTGTATCTGGCCAAGAACAGCGGCCGGAACCAAGTGGGCGTTGCTTGAGGGGCGAATACCGCCAGCGCGCACTGTTCAGCATGTTGACGAAGATGGCTGGCGGTATCGATACCCCTGTTTTTATAACGCTCACTCCACGATTTCTATGTACCTTGTAGGGCCGTGAAAGATAACCATGTCGCCATTCTTGTAGACAAGCTGGTAGGCGACCTTGCACGGATAAATGGACTTGACCTTGAGCGTATTGTCATCGCCGTAGTAATCATAGGTGACCAATTTCTGGTCGACGCTATGTTCTATGCGGTTGATTGAGCTCGCGAAGATGAACTCCGTCCTGACTTGCTCCAGGCTTTCCTGGGACCCACCCTCGACGCCAGGGAAGAGAATATTCATCTCGAATCTGTATTTTGTAGGGGTGCCGCTTGGGTTGGTTATGGCTTTAAGGCTGAGCGAGCCGTTTCTTTCTTTCGGTATGGTCAGGGTGCCGAACTCACCTTTAAGTCTCCATTCGCTGCCTGTGGCTGATTTAGGGTAAATTTCGATGATTTTGGTGGCATTCATTTTGGCCTCGCCTGGATGGGATTGCAGGTCGGTATTACGAGGTAAGAGTTGAATAGCTGCCGCTGATGCGTGCAACTGGCAGAAATGCCAGTTCCGACAGGGAGCGCGCATGCAAAACCTCTGAAATTCCTCGTTCCAATTATTCCCAGTCAGCACATTTCTGGCGCTTGTCTGCGTTTGTGGTTTTCGCCGTGATCGGCATGCTCCAAACCTGTGGGGTTTCCCTGCCGGGCGGGTCTGCCGCCGCGCCTCCGACTGCGTTATACTCGCGGGCTTTTCACCGAATTCGCGCGAGTAGCCAGCCCATGGAAATCCAACCGATCCTGAACACCATCAAGGACCTCACCGAGCGTTCCCAGTCAATTCGGGGGTATCTTTGACTACGATCACAAGCATGACCGCCTGATCGAAGTCAACCGCGAGCTGGAAGACCCCAACGTCTGGAACAAGCCTGAGTACGCCCAGGCACTGGGCCGCGAGCGTGCCATGCTGGCCCAGGTCGTCGAGACCCTGGACAAGCTGTCCAACGGCCTGGGTGACTGCCAGGACCTGCTCGACATGGCCGTCGAAGAAAATGACGAGGGCGCCGTCGGCGACGTCGTGACCGAGCTGGAAAGCCTGGAAGAAAACCTGGCCCAGCTTGAGTTCCGTCGCATGTTCAGCGGCGAGATGGACATGAACAACGCCTACCTGGACATCCAGGCCGGTTCCGGTGGTACCGAAGCGCAGGACTGGGCCAACATCCTGCTGCGCATGTACCTGCGCTGGGCCGACAAGCGTGGTTTCGATGCCACCATCATCGAGCTTTCCGAAGGTGAAGTGGCCGGTATCAAAGGTGCAACCGTGCACATCAAGGGCGAATACGCCTTCGGCTGGCTGCGCACCGAAATCGGCGTGCACCGCCTGGTGCGCAAGAGCCCGTTCGATTCCGGTGCCCGTCGCCACACGTCGTTCTCGGCGGTGTTCGTATCGCCCGAGATCGACGACAAGGTCGAAATCGAGATCAACCCGTCCGACCTGCGCATCGACACCTACCGTTCCTCCGGTGCCGGTGGCCAGCACGTGAACACCACCGACTCGGCAGTACGTATCACTCACGTACCGACCAACACCGTGGTGGCTTGCCAGAACGAACGTTCCCAGCACGCCAACAAGGACACCGCCATGAAAATGCTGCGGGCCAAGTTGTACGAGCTGGAAATGCAGAAGCGCAACGCCGCTTCGCAGGCGCTGGAAGACAGCAAGTCGGACATCGGCTGGGGCCACCAGATTCGCTCCTACGTGCTGGATGACTCGCGCATCAAGGACCTGCGTACCGGCGTCGAACGCAGCGACTGCCAGAAGGTCCTCGATGGCGACCTTGACCAGTACCTGGAAGCGAGCCTCAAGCAGGGCCTGTAAGCCGCACACCCATGCCGCGCTATCTGGCCAGCCGCCGGTAGCGCGTGCCCTGCCCGGAACGGGCAACGAATACCTGATGGAAAGAATGACGACATGAGCGACCTGAAGACCGAATCGCAAGACCTGCAACAGGAAGAAAACGCCCTGATCGCCCTGCGCAAGGAAAAACTTGCCGCCGAGCGTGCCAAGGGCAATGCCTTCCCCAACGACTTCCGTCGCGACAGCTACTGCAACGACCTGCAGAAGCAATACGCGGACAAGACCAAGGAAGAGCTGGAAGCAGCCGCGATCCCGGTCAAGGTAGCCGGCCGCATCATGCTCAACCGTGGCTCGTTCATGGTTATCCAGGACATGACTGGCCGTATTCAGGTCTACGTCAACCGCAAGACCCTGCCGGAAGAAACCCTGGCCGCGGTCAAGACCTGGGACCTGGGCGACATCATCAGCGCCGAAGGCACCCTGGCCCGTTCCGGCAAGGGCGACCTGTACGTCGAAATGACCAACGTGCGCCTGCTGACCAAGTCGCTGCGCCCGCTGCCCGATAAGCACCACGGCCTGACCGACACCGAGCAGCGCTACCGCCAGCGCTACGTCGACCTGATGGTCAACGAAGAAACCCGCCACACCTTCCGTGTGCGTTCGCAGGTGATCTCGCACATCCGCAAGTTCCTCATCGAGCGTGACTTCCTTGAAGTCGAAACGCCGATGCTGCAGACCATCCCGGGCGGTGCGGCAGCCAAGCCGTTCGAAACCCACCACAACGCCCTGGACATGGCCATGTTCCTGCGTATCGCGCCGGAGCTGTACCTCAAGCGTCTGGTGGTCGGTGGCTTCGAGAAAGTGTTCGAGATCAACCGTAACTTCCGCAACGAAGGCGTTTCGACTCGTCACAACCCTGAATTCACCATGCTCGAGTTCTACCAGGCCTACGCCGACTACCGCGACAACATGGACCTCACCGAGGAACTGTTCCGCGAGCTGGCGCAACTGGTACTGGGCTCTACCGACGTACCGTACGGCGACAAGGTCTTCCACTTCGGCGAGCCGTTCGTACGCCTCTCGGTGTTCGACTCGATCCTGAAGTACAACCCGGAGCTGACCGCTGCCGACCTGCAGGACGTCGACCGCGCCCGTGAGATTGCCAAGAAGGCCGGCGCCAAGGTGCTGGGCCATGAAGGCCTGGGCAAGCTGCAGGTGATGATTTTCGAAGAGCTGGTCGAGCACAAGCTGGAACAGCCGCACTTCATTACCGAGTACCCGTTCGAAGTGTCGCCGCTGGCCCGTCGCAACGACGACAACCCGGCCGTTACCGACCGTTTCGAGCTGTTCATCGGTGGCCGCGAAATCGCCAACGCCTACTCCGAGCTCAACGATGCCGAAGATCAGGCCGAGCGCTTCCTGGCCCAGGTGGCCGAGAAGGACGCGGGTGACGATGAAGCCATGCACTATGACGCCGACTTCGTTCGTGCGCTGGAGTACGGCATGCCGCCGACCGCCGGTGAAGGCATCGGCATCGACCGCCTGGTGATGCTGCTGACCAACTCGCCGTCGATCCGCGACGTCATCCTGTTCCCGCACATGCGTCCGCAGGCCTGAGTGAGCTGAACGAGCCGCCTTTCGAGGCGGCTTTTTCTTGCCTGAAGCTTTATGTTGTCAGTACCGGCCTCTTCGCGGGTAAACCCGCTCCTACAAAGGCCTTGTAGGAGCGGGTTTACCCGCGAAGGGGCCAGCACTGACGAAACACCGCCCATGAGGTATCCCCCGTGACACCCGCCATGCCTGACCAAGGCGCCGCCGGCATCGCCACCGCCGTCGCCGAAAGCGTGCAATACCAAGGCCGCAAGACTGCCCGCCAAGGCAGCGAACAGCGTCGCCAGTTGATTCTCGATGCCGCCATGCGCATTGTCGTGCGCGATGGCGTGCGCGGTGTGCGCCACCGGGCAGTGGCCGCCGAGGCCGGCGTGCCATTGTCGGCCACCACCTACTACTTCAAGGACATCGAGGACCTGCTCACCGATACCTTTGCCCAGTACGTCGAGCGCAGTGCGGCTTACATGGCCAAGCTGTGGGCCAACACCGAGGTGGTGTTGCGCCAGTTGCTGGCACAGGGCGATGGCAGCCCGCAGGCCCGGGCGCGGCTGGCTGACGAGGTGGCGCGCATGACCGCCGACTACGTTCAGCGGCAACTGCTGAACCGCCGTGACTTCCTGATGGCCGAGCAGGCTTTCCGCCAGGAAGCATTGCTGTGCCCGCGACTGGCTGAGCTGGTGTGCGCTCATGAGCAGATCCTGCTGCACGGCACCCGGCAATTGCTGCAGGTCGTGGGCTCGCGGCAGCCGGAGCAGGATGCACAGATGTTGACGGCGATTATCGAGCAGTTGGAATATCAAGGCCTGCTCAAGCAAGCGAATGCGCAAGCCGATGGGCAGATGCTCGCTATGCTTACCCGATACCTGCAGCTGGTGCTGGCATCGGCCTGAGCCGAGAACGACCTTTTCAAGGAGAACCTGATGAAAGCCTGGCGTGTGGTGTTGTTGACTTTGTCATTCCTGCTGCTGGGCGGTTGTCTGGTGACCTTCCATGAGCCTTTGCCCAGCAACCAGGCAGCGCCCAAGGCCTTGCTTGGCAAGTGGAGCAGCAAGGACGCCTGGGGGGAGCCGTTGAAACTGGTGATCAGCCGTAGCGGTGGCGACGCCTACAAGGCAGTGGCTACGGCCAAGGGCAAGGCGCCTGAAGAGTACGTGTTCACCGTGTCACGCCATGGCAACCGCTGGTACTTGTCGGCTGGCGTGCCCAAGCGCCTGGGTGGCAATTTCCTGATTGGCGGCTTCGATATCGTCGATGGCAAGGAGCTGGTGGTCTACAACCTGGATGTCGAGCAGGTACAGCAGGCGGTGGACAACAAGGAACTGACCGGTCGCAGTACCGAAGTGCCGGACGACAACGGCGATGGCGTGCTGATCGATAGCCCGGCGGCGCGGGTGCTGGCCTACCTGGACGACCCGGCCAACTCCGACCTGTTCGTTGAAGTGGCGCGGTTCCAGCGTTCCGGCAAGTAGTGGCCTGTACCGGCCTCTTCGCGGGCAATCCCGTTCCTACAGGGGCCTTGCCAGGCCTGGGCTTCTTGATATCCCTGTAGGAGCGGGCTTGCCCGCGAAGAGGCCGGTACAGGTTTCGTGTACTAGAAAGGAGTCCCCGGTGGACGAATACCAGCAAACCATCCGCGCCCTGTCCGACCGCATCGTCGCGGCACAGACGCCTATCCGGGTCCTGGACGCGGTGAAGTGGGACGACAACATCCGCCAGGGCTTTCTCAAGGCCAAGGGCAAGGAGCCGCCGGCGGTTGATCGTGCCTACTACCAATCGCGTCCGCTGTCGTTCGACTCCAGCGCGGTCAAGGCCGAGTTCCAGGGCATCGAGCGCGACATCATTCGCCAGTTGGGCCAGTTCAACCCGGTCGGGCAGATCATGAAGCGCATGTGCCGCGAATACCGCATGGTGGTGCGCATGCTTGAAGCGCGCGGTACCGAGGACTTCGGCCTGATCTCCCAGGAGCTGTACGGCGCCGCCTCGGATGCTTTCCACGCCGGTGACCCGACCCTGGCCGACCTTGGCCTGATGCTGTCGGACTACCTGAACAACATCGATGGCCGTGGTGACCTCAAGGATGAGCCAAAGAATCTCACCGCCAAGGAGGCGGTGGAGATCCTCCAGCACCGGCTGAACAACGTGTTCGGCGAGGCTGAAGGGACCATTCGCGTGTTCGAGTCCGACGGTATCGTCGCCGATGCCGCAGCCGGTGCCGACTACATCAAGGTGCGTGCCGATGCCATGTTCAACGCCCGCGATGTGCGCGCCCTGGAGGTGCATGAAGGGTTGGTGCATGTCGGCACCACGCTCAATGGCCTGAACCAGCCGATCTGCACCTTCCTGGCCAAGGGCCCGCCCTCATCGACGGTAACCCAGGAGGGCCTGGCCATTCTCATGGAGGTGATCGCCTTTGCCTCCTACCCCAGCCGCCTGCGCAAGCTCACCAACCGCACCCGTGCCATCCACATGGTCGAGGAGGGTGCAGACTTCATGCAGGTCTACGGTTTCTTCCGCGAGCAGGGCTTTGAGATGGCGCAGAGCTACAGCAACGCCAGCCGGGTGTTCCGCGGGTCGGTACCCAACGGCCTGCCATTCACCAAGGACTTGTCCTATCTCAAGGGCTTCATCATGGTTTACAACTACATTCAGTTGGCCGTGAAGAAGGGCAAACTTGAACAGATCCCGTTGCTGTTCTGTGGCAAGACCACCCTGGAAGACATGCGTACCCTGCGCCAACTGGTCGAGGAAGGGTTGGTCGAGCCGCCCAAGTACCTGCCTGAACAGTTCCGCGACCTGAGTGCGTTGTCGGCCTGGATGTGCTTCTCCAACTTCCTCAACCACCTGAGCCTGGATCGCATTGAAGCCGACTACGCGAACATTCTCTGAGCACTGCCGCCTGCTCGTCCTCGGCCTGGTCCTGGTGAGCCTTGGCGGCTGCAGCAGCCTGTTGTTCTACCCCGAGCGTGGTCAGGCCTTCACCCCGGAGCGCGCCAAGCTGGAATACCGCGATGTCACGCTGACCACTGCTGATGGCATCCGCCTTCACGGTTGGTGGCTGCCAGCCAAGGCCGGGGTCGAGGTCAAGGGCACGGTGCTGCACCTGCACGGCAACGGCGGTAACCTGCCAGGGCACCTGGGGGGGAGCTACTGGTTGCCGGAGCAGGGCTACCAGGTGTTCATGATCGATTACCGCGGCTATGGCTTGTCTCAGGGCCAGCCGAGCCTGCCGGAGGTGTACCAGGACATTGCTGCAGCCATGGCCTGGCTGGAGCAGGCGCCCGAGGTCAAGGGCAAGCCGCTGATACTGCTGGGGCAGAGCCTGGGCGGTGCCATGGCCATTCATTACCTGGCGGCCCACCCCGAGCAGCGTCAGCGCTTCAGCGCCCTGGTGTTCGATGGCGTGCCGGCCAGTTACCGCGCGGTGGGGCGCTTTGCGCTCAGCACCTCCTGGATGACCTGGCCATTGCAGGTTCCGCTGTCGTGGCTAGTGCCGGACGGCGACAGCGCGATCCGCTCGATCGAGCGATTGAGCAGCCCGCCCAAGTTGTTTTTCCACAGCATCGACGACAACCTGGTGCCGATGGACAACGGCATCCGCCTGTATCAGCACGCGCCACCACCGCGGGTGCTGCAACTGACCCGGGGGGGGCACGTGCAGACCTTCGCCGACCCTACCTGGCGCCAGGTGATGCTGCGGTTCCTCGATGACCCCAGCCATTTCAACGGCCTGCGGCGGCTTGCCGAAGTGCCCAATTTCCCTGACGAGAAGAACAAGCAATGAGTGAAGAACGCAACGCCATCCCGCTGATCCTGACCGGCGTCGGTAGCATCATCGTGACGGTGGGGGCCTTGTGGTATTACGGTTACCTGCATTTCGCCAAGCCCGAAGATGCCCTGCTGCTGCAGGATTTCACCATGCTCAAGACCATCCCCGGCGAGGACTACAAGGTATCGCTGGACCCGGCGCCGCAAGTGGCCCAGTGCGTCGACGGCGTGCTGGTGCTGTTCGACACCCAGCAGAAAGGCCTGACCGGCGTGCTGGTGGACAACCGCAAGCGCGCGGTGCGCTGCATGGGCGAAGAGGCGAGTTCAGGCAAAAGAAAGCCCCGCGTCGATCGCGGGGCTTGTCCTTTCAGCTACCCAGCCTTAGCGCTGAACCTGGCTCACCGAGCGTGGTGCCACCGGCTGGTTGTCGTTGGAGATGGTCACCTCCACCCGACGGTTCTGCGCACGTCCCGAGTTGCTCGAGTTGTCCGCTACCGGGTACTCCTTGCCATAGCCCTGGGAAACGATACGCGCCGGATCTACCCCGGCACGCACCAGTGCCATGCGCACGCTGTTGGCACGGCGCTCGGACAGGGTCTGGTTGTAGTTGGCCGAGCCGACGCTGTCGGTGTAGCCCTCGACGATCACCTTGCGTTCCGGGTTTTCCTGAAGGAACTGGGCCAGCTTGGTGATGTTCGGGTAAGCGCTGCTCTTGAGTTCGGCCTTGTTGAAGTCGAACAGCACGTCGCCGAAGGTCACCAGCGTTCCGCGGTCGGTCTGCTTGGCGTTGAGGCTGTCCTGCAGCTTGGCGATCTGCGCGTCGCGGGCATCCAGCTTGGCTTGGGCGCGCTGGGCCGAGGCATTCTTCAGTTCAGCTTCGGCGGTGCGCAGGGCAATGGTCTGTTTGGCCACTTCGACGCGCTGGTTGGTCAGGTAGGCCAATTGGTCGACTTTCTTCTCGTCTTCACGGTCCATGTAGGCCTTGTCGGCCTTGTTCAGCCAGTCCTGGGCGTCCTTGGTCTCCAGTGCCGCGACTTTGCTCGCTTGCGGGTCGCTCTGCAGCGAGGAGAAGTTGGTGCGGGCCGATTCCAGGTTGGCATTCGGATCGTGCGAGCAGGCAGCAAGACCGACGCTCAGGGCCAGCAGGGCGGGAATCATGACGTGTTTGCGCATAGTGTTCATCCTTTGATCGTGTGCGAAGGCTAAGGTTGGCGGGGCAGGGCTTATTGAGCGCTGCGCAGGCCTTCCTCACGTACGTCCTGAACGCCCTGGCGGGCATCCTGCACGGCCTTCTGGGCTTTAGCTGCCTGGGCCTTGCGTTCGGCGAGGCGGGCATCCCACTCGGCCTGTTGGGCCAGGCGCTTGGCCTCGTCGTACTTCTTGTCGTGCATGGCGATTTCGGCTTGCTTGAACTTGTCCTGAGCCGCTTTCATTTCCACGGCGGCGAACTCGGTACCGCCAGCGCTGACGGCGGAGTTCACGGCGGACTGGGTAACGGCATACTGCTCGGTGGGCGGATTGCCCGCACAGCCGGCCAGGACCAGGCTACTGCCCAGCGCCAGCGCGGCCAGCTTGAACCCGCGCACATGAGTGGATGACAGTTGGCTAGTGCGGGTCTTCATGGTGGTCAGCTCCATTGGATCACTCCTGATAACGACGATGTCCGTAGCAGTCCATCGCTCAATCCCTGACAAAACCGCGCGCTTCAGCTTAACGGTGCACGAGGGCAGTGTGCAGGGTTTTAGCGTGATGGCTATTGGCTCCGACTCGAACGTTTTTCGAATAGTTCAGAAAAAAGCGCTGTAATCGAATAACTATTTCTGACTGATCGGTCAGTGCGATTTGCCTGGAACTTTCCCAGGCTGGAGCGGTATTCCGGGCCTTGAGCAGGCCCGGAATGCTGGGGCGCAGGATTATTTGTCGGTGTCGACTGTCGCGTTGCTCAAGTTGTGCAGGTGCTGGCGGGACAGGGAGAGAAAGCGCGGCGTAGGACCAACGTCTTCGTACAGCGGGTCGCCTTCTTCGTCGGTGGCGATGACCTGGCGGCCCTGCACATAGGGGAAACTGGCTTCCAGTTCTTCAAGGGCGGCGGCGACCAGTTCGCCGAGCAGTTCTTCGGCGGTGCGCTTGGGGTACATGTCGATCAGCGCGGCCAGGCGCGCTTCGGACTCCAGGTCCAGATGCAGGACATGGCCGGTACGGCTGAGGGTACCGGCGGCATTCTGTTCCCAGTGCTGGGCGAGTTCACGGATTTTCATGATGACCTCTGTTGACGCCTGGAAAGGCTGCACTGCATGGGAGTGCTGTGCTTTCACTTTAGTTTGGTTTGGCCGATCACGGCTTGCCATCGTCGCCCGGCTGTGGGCACTCTTGGGGGATACCGCCCCCCTGTAGGAGCGGGTTTACCCGCGAACACCGGCAACGCCGGTGCCAGGCACCACATTGGGCTCTTCACGGGTTACCCCGCTCTGGCACAGGGCGCGCCAAGGCTGAGAGGGATGCAACGGAGAGAGCGCCAGTGACCGATATCGATGTGCGTTTGCGTGAAGATGTCCATGTGTTGGGGGAGCTGCTTGGCGAAACCATTCGCCAACAGCACGGCGATGCGTTCCTGCAGAAAATCGAGGACATCCGCCACAGTGCCAAGGCCGACCGCCGTGGCCCGGGTGAGCAGCTGAGCTCAACCTTGGCGGACCTGGCCGAAGAAGACCTGCTGCCTGTAGCGAGGGCCTTCAACCAGTTCCTCAACCTGGCCAACATGGCCGAGCAGTACCAGTTGATCCGCCGCCGCGACGCTGACCAGCCCGAGCCGTTCGAAGCGCAGGTACTGCCCGAGCTGCTGGGGCGCTTGAAGCAGGCCGGCCACAGCAACGATGCCCTGGCCCGGCAACTGGCCAAGCTCGATATCCAGTTGGTGCTCACCGCACATCCCACCGAAGTGGCCCGTCGCACGCTGATCCAGAAGTACGACGCGATCGCCGGCCAACTGGCCGCGCAGGACCATCGTGACCTGACCTCGGCAGAACGCCAGCAAGTGCGTGAACGCCTGCGCCGGCTGATCGCCGAGGCCTGGCACACCGAGGAAATCCGCCGTACTCGGCCTACGCCGGTAGACGAGGCCAAGTGGGGTTTCGCAGTGATCGAGCATTCACTGTGGCATGCTATCCCCAGCCACCTGCGCAAGGTCGACAAGGCCCTGCTGGAGGCCACTGGCCTGCGCCTGCCGCTGGAGGCCGCGCCGATTCGCTTTGCCTCGTGGATGGGTGGGGACCGGGATGGCAACCCCAATGTAACGGCTGCCGTCACCCGCGAAGTACTCCTGCTGGCGCGCTGGATGGCCGCCGACCTGTTCCTGCGCGACATCGATGCACTGGCCGCCGAGTTGTCCATGCAGCAGGCCAACGACGCCCTGCGCAAACAGGTTGGCGACAGTGCCGAACCCTACCGCGCTGTGCTCAAGCAACTGCGCGACCGCCTGCGTGCGACACGCGCATGGGCGCATTCGGCCTTGACCAGCAACCAACCGGCCGGTGCCGACGTGCTGGTGGACAACCGCGAGCTGATCGCGCCGCTGGAGCTGTGCTACCAGTCACTGCACGAATGCGGCATGGGCGTGATCGCCGAGGGGCCGCTGCTTGACTGCCTGCGTCGTGCGGTGACCTTCGGCCTGTTCCTGGGCCGCCTGGACGTACGCCAGGACGCTGCCCGCCACCGTGATGCGCTGACCGAGATTACCGATTACCTGGGCCTGGGGCGTTACGCCGACTGGGATGAGGAGCAGCGCATCGCGTTCCTCCAGGCCGAGCTGAAAAACCGCCGGCCCCTGTTACCTGCGCATTTCAAGCCGCAAGCGGACACCGCCGAAGTGCTGGCGACCTGCCGGGAAGTGGCCGCTGCGCCGGCCGCCTCGCTGGGGTCTTACGTCATCTCCATGGCCGGTGCCGCCTCGGATGTATTGGCGGTGCAACTGTTGCTCAAGGAAGCCGGCCTGACCCGCCCCATGCGTGTGGTGCCACTGTTCGAGACCTTGGCCGACCTCGACAATGCCGGCCCGGTCATGCAGCGCCTGCTTGGCCTGCCGGGCTACCGCGCGGGCCTGCGCGGCCCGCAGGAAGTGATGATCGGCTACTCCGATTCGGCCAAGGACGCCGGCACCACGGCTGCTGCCTGGGCGCAGTACCGGGCTCAGGAAAACCTGGTGCGCATCTGTGCCGAGCATCAGGTCGAGCTGCTGCTGTTCCACGGCCGTGGCGGTACGGTCGGGCGAGGCGGCGGCCCGGCCCATGCCGCGATCCTGTCGCAGCCGCCGGGTTCGGTGGCGGGGCGTTTCCGCACCACCGAGCAGGGTGAAATGATTCGCTTCAAGTTCGGTTTGCCGGGCATCGCCGAGCAAAACCTCAACCTGTACCTGGCTGCCGTGCTTGAAGCCACGCTGTTGCCACCACCGCCCCCGCAGCCGGCCTGGCGTGAGGTGATGGACCAGTTGGCCGCCGATGGTGTCCAGGCCTACCGCAGCGTGGTACGGGAGAATCCCGATTTCGTCGAGTACTTCCGCCAGTCGACGCCAGAACAGGAGCTGGGGCGCCTGCCGTTGGGCAGCCGCCCGGCCAAGCGTCGTGCCGGGGGCATCGAAAGCCTGCGGGCCATCCCGTGGATCTTCGGCTGGACCCAGACACGGCTGATGCTGCCGGCCTGGCTGGGCTGGGAAACGGCGCTGACCAATGCCTTGGCCCGTGGTCAGGGGGAGTTGCTGGCGCAAATGCGCGAGCAATGGCCGTTCTTCCGCACCCGAATCGACATGCTGGAAATGGTACTGGCCAAAGCGGATGCGCAAATTGCCGAGGCCTACGACGAACGTCTGGTGCAACCGCACTTGCTCCCTTTAGGTGCGCACCTGCGCGACCTATTGTCGCAGTCGTGCCAGGTGGTGCTGGGCCTGACCAGGCAGCCGGTGCTACTGGCGCACAGCCCCGAGACACTGGAATTCATTAGCCTGCGCAATACCTATCTGGACCCGTTGCACCGCCTGCAGGCAGAGTTGCTGGCCCGCTCGCGCAGCCGCGAAGCCGCTCTGGACAGCCCGTTGGAGCAGGCCTTGCTGGTGACCGTGGCGGGTATTGCTGCCGGGCTGCGCAACACCGGCTAAGGGCAAGCCCGGGTCATGCCTGGCGAGTGTCATACAGGCCCGGCACAATGTCGGGAAGGGTGGTTGCGCCGGGCGCAACCGCCTGCCCGGTCAGCCGCAAGTGGCGCATTCCTGCAACTTTGGGACGCTTGTCTGGCTGCCGGGCGCTGTGTATCTTGAGCAGCCTTCTGACCGATTTATGGTCATACCCGATTTTCCGGACTTGGCCCTGGTTGCCGAATCCATTGAATTTCATAAAAAAATTTGAGGAGCACAAGATGCGCGTAATTCTGCTGGGAGCTCCCGGGGCCGGTAAAGGTACTCAGGCAAAGTTCATCACCGAAAAGTTCGGTATTCCACAGATCTCCACCGGTGACATGCTGCGTGCCGCCGTCAAGGCCGGCACCCCGCTGGGCCTGGAGCTGAAGAAAGTCATGGATGCCGGTCAGCTGGTCTCCGACGAGTTGATCATCAGCCTGGTGAAGGAGCGCATCGCTCAGCCTGATTGCGCCAACGGCTGCCTGTTCGACGGCTTCCCACGCACCATCCCACAGGCCGAAGCCATGGTCGCTGCCGGTGTCGACATCGATGCCGTGGTCGAAATTGCCGTGGACGACGAAGAAATCGTCGGCCGCATGGCTGGCCGCCGCGTGCACCTGGCCTCGGGCCGTACCTACCACATTCAGTACAACCCGCCGAAAGTGGAAGGCAAGGACGACGAGACCGGTGAAGACCTGATCCAGCGTGACGACGACAAGGAAGAAACCGTTCGCCATCGCCTGTCGGTCTACCACAGCCAGACCAAGCCGCTGGTGGATTTCTACCAGAAGCTGTCGGCTGCCAATGGTGGCAAGCCGAAGTACAGCCACATCGAAGGTGTCGGCTCGGTTGAAGCCATCACCGCCAAGGTCCTGGCAGCCCTGAGCTGATCCGGCGCCTGACGCACCTCGACAACGGCCCGCTTCTGTGGGAGCGGCCTTGTGTCGCGAAAGGGCTGCAGAGCAGCCCCAGATAATGGTGTGATACCGCTGAAACCCTGGGGCCGCTTTGCGGCCCTTTTCGCGACGCAAGGTCGCTCCTCCAGGGCCAGTGCAGGCTTTGAAATCAGCGTGATGGGCCGCACAGCGGCCCCCTCGGGACACAACGCCGCTGCTGCTCTATACTGCCGCTCTTTTTCATTCGCATCTGGATACCCGTTCGATGACCACCCTGCTGGCCCTGGATACCGCCACCGAAGCCTGTTCCGTCGCGCTGCTGCATGACGGCAAGGTAACCAGCCATTACGAGGTGATCCCGCGCATGCATGCCCAGAAGCTGCTGCCGATGATCAAGCAACTGCTGGCCGACGCTGGCGTGGCACTGAATGCGCTGGATGCCATTGCCTTTGGCCGTGGCCCGGGCGCGTTCACCGGCGTGCGTATTGCCATCGGGGTTGTGCAAGGCCTGGCCTTCGCCCTCGAACGCCCAGTGCTGCCGGTGTCCAACCTGGCCGCTTTGGCCCAGGGTGCATTGCGCGAGCATGGCGTGCAGCAGGTGGCAGCTGCCATCGATGCGCGCATGGATGAAGTGTACTGGGGCTGCTACCAGGCCACGGCGGGCGAAATGCGCCTGGTCGGCCGTGAAGCCGTGTTGCCGCCCGAGCAGGTGGCGCTACCGGCAGGCAGCAATGGCGAGTGGTTCGGTGCCGGTACCGGATGGGGCTATGCCGAGCGCCTGGCGGTACAGGTGGCGGCTAGCAACCCGGGTGCCTTGCCCAACGCCCTGGACGTCCTCAGCCTGGCCACCTTTGCCTGGGCCCGTGGCGAGGCAATCGTCGCCGAGCAGGCGCAACCGGTTTATCTGCGCGATAATGTAGCCACGCCCAAGAAGCACTGAGTGCTGTTCGTCGATTATCGCCGAACACGCTAAAACCTTTTGCGCGATCTGTGGTCCAGTTATCACTCAAGCATTAGCGACGGAACTCTGATGCTGCTAAATTGCCATCATTGGTCCTGAGTGCTCATGCCATGCGTATCGACGGTTTCTCATCGCAGTCCTACCCGCTCAAGCGCCTCTCGCGCAAAGCAGCGGTGCGTGACGAGGCCATCGACGATGCCGAGGTGATCGAGGAGGCAGAAGCCGCCCCGCAGGAAGCCACCGCCCGCCGCCCTGGTGGTGGCCTGCCAGCCCGCCAGCAGGACATGGTTTTCCCTCGCGCCCGTGACCGCCGCACCGCCACCGCACTGGCCAGCTACCTGAGCACTGCAGGCTTTACTGACTGGGACATGGAAGTACTGGGGCTCGACCTGTACATTTGATGGATGAATCCCCTACCACTGCCTTACTTTCTCGGTTGCCCGTCGTGGAGCGAAAACGCCTGGCGCGACTACCTGTACCCCGCTGACGCCAACAGTAATCAAATGCTTGGCTTCTACAGCCAGGTATTCAACGCCGTCGAAGGCAACACCACGTTCTACGCACGTCCCGCTCCCGGCACCATTGCCCGCTGGGCGCAGGTCATGCCAGAGCACTTTCGCTTCACTGCCAAGTTTCCGCGGGATGTCAGCCATGAGGGCGACCTGCGTGACCAGCTTGAGCCTGCCTTCGATTTCACCCGGCTGATGGCCCCGCTGGGCCAGCGCGTATCACCCTACTGGCTGCAGTTGCCGGCCCAGTTCGGCCCGGCGCGGCTGGGTGAGCTTTGTCACTTCCTCGATCAGATTGCCGTGCCCGTGGCTGTGGAAGTGCGCAACCAGGCCTTTTTTGCCAAGGGTGAGGAAGAACGCCTGCTCAACCGCCTGCTGCACGAACGCGGTGTGGAGCGCATCTGCCTCGACCCGCGTGCGCTGTTCAGTTGTACCTCGCGCGACCCTGCCGTGCTGCATGCGCAGTCGAAGAAGCCCAGGGTGCCACCGCGTCCGGCAGCCTTCAGCCAGCACCCTCAGGTTCGCTTCATCGGCCATCCGGAACTGGAGGCCAACCACACCTTCCTCAGCCCTTGGGTAGAAAAAGTCGCCGCCTGGATCGAAGAAGGCCGCAATCCCTATATCTTCCTGCACACCTCGGACAATCGCCTGGCTGCGGCGCTGGCCCAGCGTTTCCATCAGCGCCTGATGGCACGCCTGCCGGGCCTGGCACCTTTGCCGGAATTGCCGCGCGCCCCTGAGGTCGAACAATTGGGGCTACTCTGACCTTTCCCTGACTGCCGGAGGTTGAACCATGGATGTGCAAACCCTGCGAGCTGAGGCCTTCAAGGCGTTACACGCGCGCGACGGCGCGTTCGTCATCCCCAACCCGTGGGATGCCGGCTCCGCCAAGTTGCTCGCCAGCCTGGGTTTCGAGGCGCTGGCTACCACCAGTGCAGGCTTGGCCTTCAGCCTGGGCCGGCCAGACGCCGAAGGCGCCTTGAGCCTTGACGATACGCTGGACAATGCCGGCGAGATCGTCGATGCCACCGCGCTGCCGGTGGCCGCGGATCTGGAAAACGGTTTTGGCGACTTGCCCGAAGACTGTGCCCAGACCATTCTGCGTGCCGCCGAAATTGGCCTGGTGGGCGGCTCCATCGAAGATGCCAGTGGCCGCAGTGATGCGCCCATCTATGACTTAGGGCTGGCTGTGGAGCGCGTGCGTGCTGCCGTGCAGGCTGCGCGAAGCCTGCCATTCCCGTTCACCTTGTGCGCCCGTGCAGAAAACCTGCTGCACGGGCGCATGGACCTCGACGACACCATCCTGCGCCTGCAAGCCTATGCCGAAGCCGGTGCCGACGTGCTCTACGCGCCCGGGCTGCGCACCGTGGAGGAAGTCCGTGCCGTGGTGCAGGCAGTCGCACCGCGCCCTGTGAATGTGCTGATGGGCATGGCGGGCGTGCCGCTGAGCGTCAACCAGTTGCAGGACCTGGGCGTGCGCCGCGTCAGCGTTGGCTCGTCGCTGGCCCGTGCTGCGCTCGGGGCCTTCTACCGGGCCGCGCAGGAAATTCGCGATGAGGGCACGTTCGGCTACGGTGAGCAGGCCATGCCGTTTGCCCAACTGAACGACCTGTTCCGCCGCTGATGAGGGCATTGCTGGCGCTACTGGCCAGCCTGCTGACGGTGGCCGGCCTGGCCTGGCACTTCGGCTGGCGCCTGCCTCTCACATGGAACCCCTGGGCGCCGCTGGACGTACGCCAGCCGCCCAACCTGCTGACCCCCTACAAACTGTCGCGCCTGCGCGATGACCCAGCGCTGTGCCAGCAGGCGCTGGAAACCAGCCACCTGCGTTACCGGGCACAAGCCGACAGCCCGGCGTCGGCCAACTGCCCGCTGCAGAACGTATGGCGCATCGAGGGGGGCCAGGCGCGGCTGAGCAGCAGCTTTCTAGCCAGTTGCCCAATGGCGGTGGCCTATGCACTGTTCGAAAACCATGGCTTGCAGCCGGCGGCGCAGGAAGTGTTTGGGCAACCGGTGACGCAGGTCGATCACCTGGGTAGCTTTGCCTGCCGCAACGTCTACCACCGCAAGCAGGGCCGTTTGAGCCAGCACGCTACGGCCAATGCCCTGGACATCAGCGGTTTCCGCCTTCAGGACGGCCAGCGGATCGTGCTGGCGCGTGACTGGCAGGCGGGTGGGCAGAAGGCCGAATTCCTGCGTCGGGTGCAGCGGGCGGCTTGCGAGAGCTTCAGCACGGTGTTGGGGCCGGACTACAACGCGGCTCACCACAATCACTTTCACCTGGACATGGGGCGCTGGCAGGTGTGCCGCTAGCCTCAGGCGTGAGCGCGCACGTTGTTCAGCACCACAGGGCGCGCCCAGTGGATGTCGAACGCCAGGTCATTCTGCTGCTTGGCCAGTGTGGGGTCGTCGAACGGTTCCGGGGCCGGGTCCAGCAGGTTGCGTTCCAGCTCGGCGATGGGCAGGAACAGCGACCGCGGCGTTGGGCCAGGGCCGGGTTCGGCGATCGGCTGACCCTGGCTCATCACCACCGGGCGCAGCCAGCTGTTGTTGATGTCGAGCTGGCGCTGTTGCTCGATCAGTTCCATGGCGCTGAACGGCTCGGGGGCGGGCGGCAGCAGCTTGGCTTCAAGTTCGGCCTTGGGCAGAAACAACGGTTCGGGCGGCGCCACGATGGTGTCGTGCACCGGGCAGGCGCGTTGGGCGTCGATCAAGGCCAGTGCACGGGCGCCGCCGATGGGTTCACCGCTGTCCTGGTCGTACTGCACGAACGACTGGCTGACGCCGTCTACGGGCTCTTCCTGCTGCTCGGCCATCGCCCGGGCAAAGAAATCCTGCCACAGGTGGCTGACGCCCCCGAGTGCCTGGGTGTTGTGCTGACTGTAGTTGCCGACAGGCGACAAATAGGTCAAGCCGATGGGAAGAGTATCTGACATGGCAGTCGTGCGCGCTGTGCTCTGGCAGAATAGCGGGATATTGCCTGTATCGGCCGTGGCTGCCGATTCATTAAGGGCTTGGTTTGATTTTTCGGGTGTGAACGATGGAAGAGCAAGGCACGGGTATCAGGGTCGAGGCAATGGCAGCTGAGTATGCGCAACAGGCCAGGGCGTGGGCTGAACGCCTGGGCCTGCCGCTGCAGGACGATACCGCCGCCTTCGCGGTGCAGGTGGGCGCCGACGGCTTGCAGATTCAGCAACTGGGCCCGCAGGCGCCTGGGCCGGTGCGTGTGGACTTCGTCGAAGGCCAGGCTGCGCATCGCCGCCAGTTTGGCGGTGGCAACGGGCAGATGATCGCCAAGGCTGTGGGCATTGCCCAAGGTATCCGGCCGCAGGTGCTGGATGCCACGGCGGGGCTGGGCAAGGACGCGTTCGTGCTGGCCAGCCTTGGCTGCCAGATGACCCTGATCGAGCGCCAGCCGCTGATTGCCGCGCTGCTGGAGGACGGCCTGGCGCGGGCGCGGGCGGATGAAGAGGTGGGCCCGATTGTCGGGCGCATGCGCCTGCTGACCGGCAACGCCATCGAGCGCATGCGCGCCTGGGAAGGGGAGGCGCCGCAGGTGATCTACCTCGACCCGATGTTCCCGCACCGGGACAAGAGCGCCCTGGTGAAAAAGGAAATGCGCGTGTTCCGGCCCTTGGTGGGCGATGACCTGGATGCCCCGGCCCTGCTCGAAGCCGCCCTGGCGCTGGCCAGCCACCGTGTGGTGGTGAAGCGCCCGCGCAAGGCACCGATCATCGATGGGCCGAAGCCCAGTCATAGCCTGGAAGGCAAGTCGAGCCGGTATGACATCTATCCGAAGAAGGCGTTGAAAGCCTGACGTCTGTATCTGCCCAGGCCTCTTCGCGGGTAAGCCCGCGAAGAGGCCTGCAAAGACATCCAGATATCAGGGTTTGAATGCCCTCAAGAACACCCCCACCACCTCGCGCACATGCGCCTCGGCTTCATTGCCTTCCAGCGGCCCCGCGCAACCCAGCAGCAACCGGTAATCCGGTGCCCCTTTGACCAGGCAGAAGAAGTGCTCCGCAGCGCGCAGCGGGTTGTCGATGCGCAGCAGTCCGCGCTCATGTGCCCCGCGCAGTAGCGCCTCCATGCCTGCGAGCACGCGCTTGGGCCCGGCTTCGTAGAAGTACTCGCCAAAACTCGGGTCCAGGCTGCCCTGGGCCATGATCAGGCGGCTGAGCTTGACCGCTTCGTCACTGCTGATAAGCGCCTGGAAGTTGCGGGCAATGGTCAGCAGCACGTCTTCCACTGGCACCCCCTCGGGATACTCGAACAGCAGGTCAGGCAACTGGATCTGGCAGGTGGCCATGACCGCCGAGCAGAACAGGGTCTGCTTGTCGGTGAAGTGGCTGTAGACGGTGAGCTTTGAAACACCTGCCGCCGCAGCGACCGCATCCATGCTGGTGTTGGCGTAGCCAAGGCTGAGGAACAGCGCCTTGGCTGCTTCGAGAATCGCCTCGCGCTTGGCCAGGTCCTTGGGCCGGCCCGGGCCGATGGGTGCGTCGTTGGACATTGTGGTCTGCATCTGGTTGAAGGTTCACCATCTTAACGGGTCACGCGCCATCCGGCTAAAGCCAGGCTGCATTATCTGCTGTCTGCCAGTGGACAGTTGATTGACAAGAATGTCATTGCGAAGGTGCCGTTGACCACCGACTGCGCACCCAGGCGCGAAACGCGGGGGAGGTAATGGGCTCAAACCGCACCCTCGAAAAACCCGCGCATACCCTTCCCGGCATCGTTGCGCTGATTTAATATACCAGCCAGTACAAATATTAAATGTGCACTCCGCGAAAGGATTCATCATGTTGCGCCATGCCTTGTCCATCGCTCTGCCCGCCGCCGCTGCCCTGCTTCTGGCGGCGTGTGGTCAGGAAGCCGCCCCACCCGCCGCGCCGCGCCCCGCGCTGGTGGTGCAGCCACAGCCGGCCGAAGCCGCTGCCGACAGTTACCCTGGCGAAGTGCGCGCGCGCTTCGAGCCGGAGCTGGCCTTCCGCATTGGCGGCAAGGTCAGCAAGCGACTGGTGGAGGAGGGGCAGCGGGTCAAGGCCGACCAGCCGCTGGCCGAGCTGGACCCGCAGGACGTGCGCCTGCAACTTGAAGCCAATCGCGCCCAGCTGGCGGCTGCCGAGGCCAACCTGGCATTGGTGCGCGCCGAGCGCGACCGCTACCAGAAGCTGCTGGAACGGCAGATGGTCAGCCACTCCCAGTTCGACAACGCCGAAAACCTCTACCGCGCCGGCCTAGCCCGTCTGAAGCAGGCCAAGGCCGAGTTCGAGGTGGCGGGCAACCAGGCCGAATATGCCGTATTGCGTGCGCCGCAGGCCGGGGTGATTGCCAAGCGCCAGGTTGAAGTGGGCCAGGTGGTCGCCGCCGGGCAGACCGTGTTCACCCTTGCCGCCGATGGCGAGCGAGAAGTGGCCATCGGCCTGCCGGAGCAGCAGTTCGCCCGCTTCGCTGTGGGCCAACCGGTGAGCGTGGAGCTGTGGTCTAACCCGCAGGCGCGTTTTCAGGGGCGCATTCGCGAGCTGTCACCGGCCGCCGACCCGCGCTCGCGCACGTTCGCGGCGCGCATCGCCTTTACCACGGCCGCCGTACCGGCCGAGCTGGGCCAGAGCGCCCGGGTGTTCATCGCCAAGGATGGACTGATCCCGCTGGCGGTACCGCTGTCGGCCGTGACTGCGGAAAACGGTCAGGCCTATGTCTGGCGGGTGAACAAGGAAAGCCGCCTGGAGCGGGCGACCGTGCGCCTGGGGGCTTATGGCAGCGACAGCGTGCCGGTGCTCGAAGGCCTGGACCCGGGTGACTGGGTGGTTGCCGCTGGTGGCCATGTACTGCGCGAGGGCCAGGAGGTACGCCCCGTGGACCGCAGCAACCGTGTAGTGAACCTGACGGCCAAGGAGTAAGTCCCGATGGGTTTCAACCTTTCTGCCTGGGCGCTGCGCAACCGCCAGATCGTCCTGTTCCTGATGATCCTGCTGGCCGTCATTGGCGCCATGTCGTACACCAAGCTTGGCCAGAGCGAGGATCCGCCATTCACCTTCAAGGCCATGGTCATCCGCACCCTGTGGCCAGGCGCCAGCGCTGAAGAAGTGTCGCGACAGGTGACCGAGCGCATCGAAAAGAAGCTGATGGAAACCGGTGAGTACGAGAGAATCGTCTCGTTCTCTCGCCCCGGCGAATCGCAGGTTACTTTCATGGCCCGCGACTCGCTGCACTCCAAGGACATCCCCGCGTTGTGGTACCAGATCCGCAAGAAGGTTGCGGACATTCGCCACACCTTGCCGCCGGAGATCCAGGGCCCGTTCTTCAACGACGAATTCGGCACCACCTTCGGCAATATCTATGCGCTGACTGGCGAAGGCTTTGACTATGCGGTGCTCAAGGACTACGCCGACCGTATCCAGATCCAGCTGCAGCGGGTCAAGGATGTGGGCAAGGTCGAGCTGATCGGCCTGCAGGACGAGAAAGTCTGGATCGAGCTGTCCAACCTCAAGCTGGCCACCCTCGGCGTGCCCCTGGAAGCCGTGCAGAAGGCGTTGCAAGAACAGAACGCGGTGAGCACCGCCGGTTTCTTCGAGACGCCCAGCGAGCGCTTGCAACTGCGCGTGAGCGGGCGTTTCGACAGTGTCGAGCAGATCCGCCAGTTCCCCATTCGCGTGGGTGATCGCACCTTCCGGATTGGTGATGTCGCCGAGGTGCACCGTGGCTTCAACGACCCACCTGCACCGCGCATGCGCTTCATGGGCGAGGATGCCATTGGCCTGGCGGTGTCGATGAAAGACGGTGGCGACATCCTGGTACTGGGCAAGGCCTTGGAAGGCGAGTTCGAGCGCCTGGCGCATAACCTGCCTGCCGGCATGGCGCTGCGCAAGGTTTCGGATCAACCGGCGGCGGTCAAGGCCGGCGTGGGCGAGTTCGTGCAGGTGCTGGTCGAGGCGTTGGTCATTGTGCTGCTGGTGAGCTTCTTCTCGCTGGGCCTGCGCACTGGCCTGGTGGTGGCGCTGGCCATTCCGCTGGTGTTGGCCATGACCTTTGCCGCCATGCACTACTTCGGCATCGGCCTGCACAAGATTTCCCTTGGCGCGCTGGTGCTGGCCCTGGGCTTGCTGGTGGACGACGCGATCATTGCCGTGGAGATGATGGCGATCAAGATGGAGCAGGGCTATGACCGCCTCAAGGCAGCCAGCTATGCCTGGACGAGTACGGCCTTCCCGATGCTCACCGGTACGCTGATCACGGCAGCAGGCTTTCTGCCGATTGCCACCGCGGCCTCCAGTACGGGCGAATACACTCGGTCGATCTTCCAGGTGGTCACCATCGCTTTGCTGACCTCTTGGGTGGCGGCCGTGGTGTTCGTGCCTTACCTGGGCGAGCGCCTGCTACCCGACCTGGCCAAGCTGCATGCCGCGCGCCATGGCAAGGACGGCCATGCGCCCGACCCCTACGCCACCCCGTTCTACCAGCGCGTGCGACGGCTGGTGGAGTGGTGCGTACGGCGGCGCAAGACGGTAATCCTGCTGACCGTTGCCGCTTTTGTCGGCAGCCTCCTGCTGTTCCGCTTTGTACCCCAGCAGTTCTTCCCGGCCTCCGGGCGCCCGGAGCTGATGGTTGACCTGAAGCTGGCCGAAGGCGCCTCGCTGGCCAATACCGCCGAGCGGGTCAAGCAGCTGGAGGCGCTGCTCAAGCAGCAGGACGGTATCGACAACTACGTGGCCTATGTGGGCACCGGCTCGCCGCGCTTCTACCTGCCGCTGGACCAGCAACTGCCGGCAGCCAGCTTTGCCCAGTTCGTGGTGCTGGCCAAGTCGATGGAAGACCGCGAACGCCTGCGCAGTTGGCTGATCAGCACGGTGGACCAGCAGTTCCCCGACCTGCGCGCCCGGGTCACGCGTCTGGAAAATGGCCCACCCGTGGGTTACCCGGTGCAGTTCCGGGTCACTGGCGAGCATATCGAGAAGGCCCGTGCACTGGCCCGTGAAGTGGCGGACAAGGTGCGCGAGAACCCGCATGTGGTGAACGTGCACCTGGACTGGGAGGAACCCAGCAAGGCGGTGTTCCTCGAAATCGACCAGGACCGCGCCCGTGCGCTGGGCGTGAGCACTTCGCACCTGGCGAGCTTCCTGCAAAGCTCGCTGATCGGTACCACGGTCAGCCAGTACCGCGAGGACAACGAACTGATCGAGATCCTGCTGCGCGGCACCCGGCAGGAACGCAGCGAGCTGGGCAACCTGGGTAGCCTGGCGTTGCCCACCGACAATGGCCAGAGCGTGGCGCTGTCGCAGGTGGCGACCCTGGAGTACGGCTTTGAAGAAGGCATTATCTGGCACCGCAACCGCTTGCCGACGGTGACCGTGCGTGCCGATATCTACGACCAGGAGCAGCCGGCGACGCTGGTGAAGCAAATTCTGCCGACCCTGCAGGACATCCGCGCCAAGCTGCCCGATGGCTACCTGCTGGAGGTGGGCGGCACGGTGGAGGATTCCGAACGGGGGCAGAAGTCGGTGAATGCCGGCATGCCACTGTTCATCGTGGTAGTCCTGAGCTTGCTGATGATCCAGCTGCGCAGTTTCTCGCGCACGGTGATGGTGTTCCTCACCGCGCCGCTGGGGCTGATCGGGGTGACCCTGTTCCTGCTGGTGTTCCGCCAGCCGTTCGGCTTTGTCGCCATGCTCGGCACCATTGCGTTGGCGGGGATGATCATGCGCAACTCGGTGATCCTGGTGGACCAGATCGAGCAGGATATCGCAGCGGGGATGGAGCGCTGGCAGGCGATCATCGAGGCTACGGTGCGGCGCTTCCGACCGATCGTGCTGACCGCGCTGGCGGCGGTGCTGGCCATGATCCCGTTGTCACGTAGTGTGTTCTATGGACCGATGGCGGTGGCGATCATGGGCGGGTTGATCGTGGCCACGGTGCTAACACTGCTGTTCCTGCCGGCGTTGTATGCGGCGTGGTTCAGGGTGAAGAAGGGCTGAAGACCGCAGGGGGAGGGCTTAGCCCTCCCTTCGCGGGTAAACCCGCTCCTACGACGGCCTGTGTCCAACCCCGCCGCTGTGTAGGAGCGGGTTTACCCGCGAATACGGTGGCGGCAGCAACGGTGAGCGGCTGGTGAAAATTGGCCAGCAGGCCCGGCCCTTTCGCGGGTGAACCCGCTCCTACAGAGGACCGCGCAGGCTTTTCGATCAGTGTAGGAGCGGGTTTACCCGCGAATACGGTAGCGGCAGCAACGGTGAGCGGCTGGTGAAAATTGGCCTGCAGGCCCGGCCCTTTCGCGGGTGAACCCGCTCCTACAGCGCGCCGAAGACCTTCTTGGCCAGGCTGGTAGCCGCAGCTGCCGGGTTCTGACGAATGCTCTGCTCCTGTTTGCCGATCATCTCGAACAAGCCATCCAACGCCTTCTCGGTCACGTAGTTCTCGATATTGGCGTCATCCTTAACCAGCCCCAGGCCTTTGGCCTGGGCGGCGAAGGCATTGTACTGCTGGGCCACGCCAACCTTGTCGGTGGCCTGCTTGACGATTGGCAGGAACTTGGCGCGGATCTGCTCGCGGCTGCTTTTGTTCAGGTACTGGGTGGCCGAGTCGTCACCGCCGCTGAGGATGCCTTTGGCGTCGGTCACGCTCATGTTCTTCACGGCATCCACCAGAATCGCCTGTGCCTGCGGCACGGCGGCCTCGGCGGCCTTGTTCATGCTGGTTTCCAGGGCTTCGACCTGTTCACCCTTGCCGAACATTTTCATCGCCTTGGCGGCTTTGCCCAGGTTGCCTGGCAGCTCGATGCGCACGTCCGGGTTGTTGCTGAAGCCGCCTGGGGTGCTCAGTTGCTTGACGGCCAGCTGCGCACCTTGGGTCAGGGCATCTTTCAGGCCGCCGGTGGCGTCCTTCTGGCTGAGGTCGCCCAGCGACAGGGCCAGGGCACTGGCCGACAGCAGCAGGCCGGCGCACAGGGTGGTGAAGCGCAGGGAAGTGCGGATCATGAAGCTTTCCTTGTAAACGGATGAGTGCGGGTATCAGCGAACCTGATCTACCTTGATGCGTACCGATTGCGGGTCACTGCCATCGAGCGCGACACCATGGTGTTCGGTATTGATGAACAGCAACTTGCCATTCAGCTCGATGCGCGCGCTCACCGCATAGCGGTGGCCAGGTTTGACCTGCGCGGGGTCATAGTTGAGATGGAACGGCAGCGGCACGTTGCCTTTGACCGGGCCGGCCTGGCGCGCCAGGGTCACGGCAGGGGCGTCCATCAGCGACACATCCTGCAGTTCCACGCTCAGGGTGGCGGCAGGCGGCAGGGCAATGCGCTGCAGGTAAAAGACTTCACCGTCCAGGCTGGCCTGGTTGGATGGGGTTTGGCTGGAGCAGGCTGCAAGCAGGGATGCGCAACACAGCATAAAGAGCTTTTTCATGGAATCTCCGGTGTCCTTGGAGCTGGCTTGTGGCCAACCCCACGGACTTTAGCGGATTTTGCCGACCGATGAACCGTTAGAGGGTCGAAGTTTCCAACCCGTCGTCACGGTGCAGGGCCACTTGGCGGATCGACAGGCGCAGCTCGGCCGACAGCACTCGCTTGGCCACGCCCTCGGCCAGCTCGCCGAGTTTGTCGTGATAACCCAGCTTGCCTTGCGCATCGGCGTGCAGCACCCCTTGCTGGAGCAGGGTCTGGATGAAGTGGCGGAACAGCGTCTTGTCGAAGAACTCCGGTGCGTTCAGGCCATGCAGGATCGACAGGCGTTGGGCCATCATCACGCACAGGTCTTCCAGCGCTTCGGCGCTCAGGCTGTTCTGCCCGCTGTTGATCAGCAGCGAGGTGGCCATGTAGAAGCGCTGCAGGGTCTGGGTGATGGTGCGGGCGAGCAGGGTCAGCAACACGAACTGCCGCGAGCTGGGCGCCGGGCGCACGTACAGGTCGTTGTCCTGGCGCAGCAGGCCCTGTTCCACCAGCGCGACCAGCCATTGGTCGATGACCTCGTCCAGCTGTTCTGGCGTCCAGCGCAGGAACAGTTCGGCCTGTAGGTAGGGGTAAAGCGCGTGCACATACTGGCCCAACAGTTCACGGCTCATGCGTGAACTGCTGAGGAAGAAGCTGGCCAGCAGCGCCGGCAGGGCGAAGATGTGCAGCACGTTGTTGCGGTAGTAGGTCATCAGCACCGCGTTGCCTTCATCCAGGTAGAGGATGCGGCCCAGGGCGTCCTTCTGCTCGGCCACCAGGTTCATGCTGCGCACATGTTCGATCAGTGCCTGGCCGTCGCCCTCGGGCAGGGTGGTGTGCGGCGAGTAGGGCACTTGGCGCAGCAGCGCCAGGTACAGGTCGAGAACGCGGGTCAGGGCGCGCTCGTCCAGGGCAAGGCGGCTGGTGGACAGCAGTGCCAGGGCCACCAGGTTGACCGGGTTGATGGCGGCCGCCTCGTTGAGGTGGCGGGCCACGGTTTCTCCCAGGCGGGCGGTGGTGGCGTTGAGCCAGTCCGGCCGGTACTGCGGACCGTGATCCTGTTCACGCCAGCCGGGCTGCTGCTGGTCGAGGAAGCCAGCCAGGCGGATGGGTTCGCCGAAGTTGACGTAGACCTGGCCAAAGCGCTGCTTGAGTGCGCCGAACACCTTGAAGATGTCCAGCACCGACTCCTTCTTCTTGCTGGCGCCGCGCAGTTCGCCCAGGTAGGTACGGCCTTCGAGCACGCGCTCGTAGCCGATGTACACCGGCACGAACACGATTGGCGTACGCGACGAACGCAGGAAGCTGCGCAGGGTAATGGCCAGCATCCCGGTGCGCGGCTGCAACATGCGCCCGGTGCGCGAGCGGCCGCCTTCGACGAAGTACTCGACCGGGAAGCCCTTGGTGTACAGGGTATGCAGGTACTCATTGAACACCGCCGTGTAAAGCGGGTTGCCCTTGAACGTGCGGCGCATGAAGAAGGCGCCACCACGGCGTAACAGGTTACCCACCACCGGCATGTTGAGGTTGATGCCTGCAGCCACGTGCGGCGGAGTGAGGCCGTTGCGGAACAGCAGGTACGACAGCAGCAGGTAGTCGATGTGGCTGCGGTGGCACGGCACGTAGATCACTTCATGGCCAGGGGCGATACCCTGCACCTGTTCGATGTGGTTGACCTTGATGCCGTCGTAGATCTTGTTCCAGAACCAGCTGAGCACCACTTCGAGGAAGCGGATGGCGGTATAGGTGTAGTCCGAGGCTATCTCGTTGCCATAGCGCAGTGCCTGGGCCTCGGCTTTGGCCAGCGGAAGGTTCTCGCGCTGCGCTTCGTCGGCAATCGCCTGGCGCACTTGCGGGGCATGGACCAGGCCTTTGACCAGGGTGCGTCGGTGCGAGATGTCCGGGCCGATGACGGCAGTCTTGAGGTTGCGAAAGTGCACGCGCATCAGGCGCTGGGCCATGCGCACGGTGCGCTCGTGGCCTTTGTTGTGCTGCACCAGCTCGCGCAGGTGGATTGGCGCGGAGAACTGTACCCGGGTCTTGCGCCCCAGGATCAGTACGGTCAGCAGCCGGCGCAGGCGCCCGGTTACCGCCCAGCTGTCGGCGAACAGCAGCTTCCAGGGGCTGGACTCGCTGGCCGGGGTCTGGCCCCAGAACACGCTGACAGGAATGATCTGCGCATCTTCTTCGGCATGCTGGCTGACGGCAGCCACCAAGCGTTCGAGGGTGGGCGGGGCGCCGCTTTTGTCCTGGCGGCCGAGCCAGTCCGGGTCGGGGGTCAGGTAGAAGAACGCGGCGGGTTCCTGCAGTGGGCCGACAGCTACCGGCAGCACCGGGCGCGGTAGCCCCGCCTTGGTGCACTCGTGGTCGAGCACGGCCAGGTCAGTGAGCGCGGGCGAGGGCAGCGCATAGAACACCGGCCGGCTGCGGTCGAGGTTGAGGGTCATGGAAGACTGGTTGATGGTCTCGGAGCGCACCCACAGGTACAACAGGCGACGCAGGCCGCCGAAGATCAGGCGGTGCAGGGGGGAACGGGTCATGGGGTGTGTGCCCTGGGTGTGATGTTCAGGTGGGTATTCTGCTATTTAGTCTGCCGTATCGGCGTAAGTTCAGCAAAATTCGGCCAACGGCGGCGCCGTCATCAATTTTTTTTGTTCTGTGTCATATACTCGGCCTGCCACTTGCAGGATATTTCGGCAAGCGGCGTTGGCACGGGGCAGGTGACCTCATGCCTGCAAGGCGATCTTCACAATAAAAATCCGGAGTAGTTCAGATGTCGTCTCGTGAGACTGGGAATGTAAAGTGGTTCAACGATGCCAAGGGTTATGGCTTCATTCAGCGCGAAGGTGGTGCGGATGTGTTCGTCCACTATCGGGCGATCCGCGGTGAGGGGCATCGTACCCTGGTCGAAGGGCAGCGGGTGGAGTACGCCTGCGTGCAGGGCCAGAAAGGCCTGCAAGCCGAAGACGTAGTGGGCCTCTGAGCCTCTGGTTTCAAGCCGTAGGAGCGGGCTTGCCCGCGAAGCAGCCACCACGGTGGCTGCCACGGGCATAGCCCGTGTTCGCGGGTAAACTCGCTCCTACAGAAACGAGCAAGCCTGCCGTTTCATGATGTACGCCAGGTGATCTCCTCTTCACCGTCGGCGCTGATGCGGACCCAGCGGTCGGCATCTTCTTCCCCGTCTTCCTCGACCCAGCCACCCGGCGCGCAGCGCACTTCCACACCCAGCGCGGCAAATGCGGCGCGGGCGCAGGCAACGTCGTCGGCCCACGGCGTCTGGTCGCTTTCCAGGTACAGGCTGTTCCATTTCCCTACAGCCTTGGGTAACCAAGTGACCGGAATGTTACCGGCCTGGCATTTGAAGGTATGGCCTTTCTGCTTCCACTCGGTGCACGGGCCGATTGCCTGGGCGAGCCACTCGGCAATCTGCTTGTGGTCGACGTCGGCGTCCTTCAGGTAGATCTCGATATCAGGTTGACGCATAAGGGCTCCGGGTGTGCTCAGTCTTGGCGCACGAAATAGTCATAACGCATGGAAACCGTGACCTCGAACGGCTCGGGCTGGTCGATCACCCGGGCACGTTTTTCCGCGCTGGCACGCCAGCCGTGTGGGGTCATGGCCAGCAGATCGGCGCGGGCCTTGGGCGCGGCCAGGCTCAGGCGGAACTCGAGGGTTTCGCTGTGTGCATGGGCCATGCCTTCAGGGACCAGGGCCAGGTGCTTGTCGTCGGCGTAAGGGCGTACTTCATCGTAGAGCACTTCACGCAGTTCCATCAGGTGGCCGCTGGTCGGGCCGACCCGCATCAGGCCGCCGCCGGGGCTGAGCAAACGCTTGGCCTCGGCCCAGTCCAGCGGGCTGAAAACGCTGGCGATGAACTGGCAACTGGCGTCGGTCAGCGGCACGCGGGCCATGCTGGCGACCATCCAGGTGACCGCCGGTGCTCGGCGGCAGGCGCGCTTGACCGCTTCGCGGGAGATGTCCAGCGCATAGCCGTCGGCGGCCGGCAAGGCCTGGGCGATCTGTGCGGTGTAGTAACCCTCGCCGCAGCCGATGTCCAGCCAGGTGCCAGGCTGGCGCTCGGCGGCCAGCTCGGCCAGGCGGCGGGCGACTGGCGCGTAATGGCCAGCGTCGAGAAAGTCGCGGCGTGCCTCGACCATGGCCTGGTTGTCACCGGGGTCGCGGCTGTTCTTGTGCTGCACCGGCAGCAGGTTCAGGTAACCCTGGCGGGCCCGGTCGAAGCGGTGGCCAGCCGGGCACACCACACCATTGTCGAGCCGGCTCAGCGGCGCCTGGCAAAGCGGGCAGGCAAGCATCAGGCGAGCAACCGAACCAGGGTCTGGTAGTAGATTTCGGTCAGCAGATCGAGGTCGCTGGCCAGGATCCGCTCGTCAACCTGGTGGATGGTGGCGTTGACCGGGCCGAGTTCGACCACCTGGGTACCCATGGTTGCGATGAAGCGACCATCGGAGGTGCCGCCGCTGGTGGAGGGCTGGGTATCGCGACCGGTGACGCCCTTGATGCTGGCCGCCACGGCGTCGAGCAGCTCGCCTGGTTCGGTCAGGAACGGCAGGCCAGACAATGCCCAGTCGACCGACCAGTCCAGTTCATGCTTGTCGAGAATCGCCGACACTCGGGCCTGCAGGCCTTCGACGGTGGACTCGGTAGAGAAGCGGAAGTTGAACAGCGCGGTCAGCTCGCCCGGGACCACGTTGGTGGCGCCGGTGCCGGAATTGAGGTTGGAGATCTGGAAGCTGGTGGGTGGGAAGAACGCATTGCCTTCGTCCCAATGCTCGGCAGCCAGCTCCGCCAGGGCCGGGGCGGCCAGGTGGATCGGGTTGCGCGCCAGATGCGGGTAGGCCACATGGCCCTGTTTGCCGCGTATGGTCAGCTTGGCGCCCAGCGAACCACGGCGACCGTTCTTGACCACGTCACCCAGCAAGGTGGTGCTGGACGGTTCGCCGACGATGCACCAGTCCAGGCGCTCGTTGCGCGCTTTCAGGCGCTCGACCACCGCCTTGGTGCCGTGGTGAGCCGGGCCTTCCTCGTCGCTGGTGATCAGAAACGCGACCTTGCCGCGGTGGTTCGGGTAGTCCTGCACGAAGCGCTCGCTGGCGATGACCATGGACGCCAGGCTGCCCTTCATGTCGGCGGCGCCACGGCCACAGAGCATGCCGTCGGCGTCGATCAGTGCCTCGAAGGGTTCATGCTGCCATTGCTGGACCGGGCCGGTAGGCACTACGTCGGTGTGGCCGGCAAAACACAATACCGGGCCGTCCTGGCTGCCGTGGGTGGCCCAGAAGTTGTCGACGTCTTCAATGCGCATCGGCTCCAGCTGGAAACCGACGGCGCCCAGACGGTTCATCATCTGCGCCTGGCAATCGGCGTCGACGGGGGTGACCGAGGGGCGACGGATCAGGTCGCAGGCCAGTTGAAGGGTAGGCGAGAGCTCGGCAGGGGCCGTCATGGGGGACTCCGGGGCAAGGCAAGGCGGGGAAATCTGAGGGGCGTTATCTTATATCAAATGGTTTCGGGCAGCACGGCCCATTCGCGGGCACGCCCGCTCCATCAGGTACCGCACAGCTCTGAATGTCT
This sequence comes from Pseudomonas sp. KCJK9058, assembly GCF_046230975.1. Lineage (NCBI taxonomy): Bacteria > Pseudomonadati > Pseudomonadota > Gammaproteobacteria > Pseudomonadales > Pseudomonadaceae > Pseudomonas > Pseudomonas sp. KCJK9058. The sequence goes on along the minus strand of NZ_JBJJLR010000032.1, from coordinate 22,192 downwards.
GTGCCAGGCCTGTGGGAGCGGGCGTGCCCGCGAATGGGCTGCACAGGTCAGCCCCGGCAATCTCAAGCCTGCTGCGCTTGGGCAGCCTTTTCTGCGGGCTTGGGCAGCGACGACAGGAACGCCATCACCAGCGCTGCCACATAAGGCAACGACTGCACCAGCAACATCGCCACCCAGAAGCGCATGTCCGAGCTCGGCAGCCCCTGAACCAGATAGATGCCCAGCGCCGCGCCCCACAGCAGCAACATGATGAACAGTTCTTCCCGCGCTTCGGAAATCGCCACCAGCAACCCATGGCTGTCAGCGTTCTTCGGCGTGCGGAAGAACGGCATGCTGCTGGTGAAGAAACCATACAGTACCGCCTTGGCGATGGTGTGCGACAGCGCCAGCCCGGCCAGCGCAGCTGCGAAGGCATCCTTGAGGTTCACCCCCACCGCTCGGCGGTACAGGAAGATGATCTTGCCGACCTTGAAGAAGAACAGCGCCAGCGGCGGGATGGCAAAGATCATCAGTGGCGGATCGACCCGATGCGGCACGATGATCATCGCCGCCGACCACAGCAGCGCGCCGATGGTGAAGAAGATGTTCATGCCATCGGCGATCCACGGTAGCCAGCCGGCAAGGAAGTGGTAGCGCTGGCCACGGGTCAGCTGGCTGCCTTTGCCGCGCAGCAGCGCGCCGGCGTGGTGCTTGATGATCTGGATGGCGCCGTAGGCCCAACGGAAGCGTTGCTTCTTGAAGTCGATGAAGGTGTCGGGCATCAGGCCCTTGCCGTAGCTTTTGTGGGCGTAGGCGGCGGACAGGCCTTTCTCGAACACACGCAGGCCCAGTTCGGCGTCCTCGCAGATGCACCACTCGGCCCAGCCCAGTTCTTCCAGCACACTGCGCCGGGTCATGGTCATGGTGCCGTGCTGGATGATTGCGTCACGGTCGTTGCGGGTAACCATACCGATGTGGAAGAAGCCCTTGTATTCGCTGTAGCACAGCTTCTTGAAGGCGCTTTCGTGCTGGTCACGGTAATCCTGCGGTGACTGCACCACGGCAATTTTCGGGTCGGCGAAGTGCGGCACCATGTGCTTGAGCCAGTTGCGGTCGACGCAGTAGTCCGAGTCGATCACCGCGATCACTTCGGCGTCCTTTGCCGTGTGCGGGATCAGGTAATTCAGCGCGCCACCCTTGAAGCCGGCCAGCGGCGCGACGTGGAAGAACTTGAAGCGCTCGCCAAGCTTTTCGCAGTGGGCCTTGAGCGGCTCCCACACGGCCGGGTCCTTGGTGTTGTTGTCGATCACCAGCACTTCGTAGTCGGGGTAGTCCAGGGCGGCCAGGGCGTCCAGGGTCTGTTTCACCATCTCAGGTGGCTCGTTGTAGCACGGCACATGCACCGACACCTTGGGCCGGTAGGCACTGTCGGCCTGCACGGGCAGGAACTCGCGGCGGCGCTTGTGTATCCAGACCGCCTCGGCCAGTTCGTGGGCCTCGGTGAGCAGCACGATGAACACGCCCAGCGCGCCGAGGGCCAGCAGCACGCCCACGGTCAGGCTGAACCAGGTGCTGTATTGCTGGCTGTAGTCGTAGGCGATCCACACCAGTACCGACCCGCACAGGAAGGTGATGAACGTCAGGAAGGTACGGCCACGCTGGCGCAGGGCCGAGCCATCGATGAACAGCACCATCAAGGCGATCATTGCCAGCACCACCGACGCCACTGCCAGGGCCCGCCACTGCGGGATCGCCACCACAGGGCCGTCGAAGTTGAACTTCTGCTGGCGCTCGGCGTTGTAGACGCCCCAGTAGGCGCCTACCGACCCTTCGTCGCTGGCCTTCCAGGGTTGGTCATAGGCTTCAATGACAAAGTAGTTGTAGCCACGGCGGTTGAGGGTATTGACCAGGGTGCGCAAGTAGATGGCCTGGTCGGCCTGTGTGGCATCGGCACCACCGCGCATGCGGCCGTTGCTCGGCCAGCCGACTTCCGACAGCAGCAGGGGTTTGCGCGGGAACTGGTGCTTCAGTTCACGGGCACGGTCGAGGACGAACTCGACCGAATCCTTCATCGGCACGAACTCCCAGTAGGGCAGGATGTGCGCGGCAATCAGGTCGACGTGCCTGGCCAGCTCAGGATGTTCCTTCCAGATGTGCCATTGTTCACTGGTGGTCACGGGCACCTTCACGGCTGCGCGTACCCGGTCCAGGTATTTGATCAGGTTTTCCGGTGTGACTTCTTCACGGAACAGCGCCTCGTTGCCGACCACCACCCGCACCACGCTGCGCGACGTGTTGGCCAGCTGGATGGCCGTGGCGATTTCGCGCTCGTTGCGCTCCAGGTCCGGGCTGATCCATATCCCCAGCGTCACCCGCAGGCCGAACTCCTCGGCCAGGCGCGGTATGTCAGCCTGGGTGCCTTCCACGGTATAGATACGGATGCTGTCGGTCAGTTTGCTCAGTTGCTCCAGGTCCTGACGCATTTCGTCGTCGGTGGGGTACTGACCCTTCTGTGGGCTTTCGCCCAGGCGGAACGGCGAATACGAAAAGCCAGAGATCTGTTCTGGCCAGGCGGGGGCGGAGACCGGGCGGTTGATCAGTGCCCAGAACCCGGTGAACAGTGCGGCGATGGCCAGCACCACTACCAGGTTCAGGCCGAATTTACGTGATGACATCGTCGTCCATTCATGTGGAAGTGATAGGACATTAAAGCAGGGTTGGCAGACTCTTTCCTAACGATGCAGGCCAAGGGTTCACTGGCATATAATGCGCGCCGGTTTTTTGGGGTATGAACATGAGCACAGAAGATCCACGCTTTGCCGGCGTTGCCCGGCTGTATGGCGACCAGGGGCTGCAACGTCTGGGCCAGGCCCATGTGGCTGTGGTCGGTATTGGCGGGGTGGGCTCGTGGGTGGCCGAAGCCCTGGCACGCAGCGGCGTGGGCGAGATTACCCTGTTCGACCTGGACGATGTCTGCGTCAGCAACACCAACCGCCAGGCCCATGCGCTGGAAGGGCAGGTGGGGCGGCCCAAGGTCGAGGTCATGGCCGAGCGCCTGCGGGCGATCAACCCAGGGTGTACGGTGCATGCGGTGGCCGACTTCGTCACCCGCGAGACCATGGCCGAGTACATCACCGAGCACCTCGACTGCGTGATCGACTGCATCGACAGCGTCATGGCCAAGGCGGCGCTGATCGCCTGGTGTCGGCGGCGCAAGATTGCCATTGTCACTACCGGTGGCGCGGGTGGGCAGATCGACCCGACGCAGATCCAGATCGCCGACCTGAACAAGACCTTCAATGACCCATTGGCTTCGCGGGTGCGTTCCACCCTGCGCCGCGACTACAACTTCTCGCGTAATGTCAGCCGTAACTATGGCGTGCCGTGCGTGTTCTCCAGTGAACAGCTGCGTTACCCCAAGGGTGATGGCAGTGTTTGCCTGCAGAAAAGCTTTGTCGGTGAAGGCGTGCGGCTGGACTGCTCGGGTGGCTTTGGCGCGGTGATGATGGTGACTGCGACCTTTGGCATGGTAGCGGCGAGCAAGGCGATAGAAAAACTGGTGGCTGGAGCGCGCCGGCCGTCGGAACGGGTCAAGCCTGAATAGACCGCGTGGGCGTCTTCGCGGGCCCGCCCGCTACAGGTATTGCATCTCTTCCAAGCATGATGCCGTACCTGTGGGAGCGGGCAGGCCCGCGAAGCAACCAGCGCCGATTCAGCGGTTGGACGCCAACTCCGCCATCCGCTGCAACACCGCATGCAGCCCATTGCTGCGCGACGGCGACAATTGGCGCTCCAGCCCGAGCTGGGTAAACCACTCGCGCAGATCAATCCCGGCCAGCTCCTCACTGGCCAGTCCCTGCACCCGCACCAGCAACAGCGCCAGCAGCCCACGCAACAAGCGGGCATCGCTGCTGGCCTTGAACCGCCACACGCCCTCGATCTGCTCGGCCACCAGCCACACCAGGCTCTCGCAGCCATGCACCCGGTTGGCCTCGGTCTTTTCGGCGTCTGCCAGCGGCTCCAGGCGGTCACCCCACTGCATCAACAGCCGCGCACGCTGTTCCCAGCCTTTGCCCTGTTGAAACGCTTCCAGCGCTTGGTGCGCCTGTTCCGGCAGGCTCATCGCAACAGCTCCAGGCCTTGGTCCAGCGCGTCGAAGAAACGCTGCACGTCATCGCTGTCGTTGTACAAACCCAGCGACACCCGTATCGCGCCCTCCAGCCCCAGCCCCTTCAGCAGTGGCATGGCACAGTGGTGACCGGCACGCACGGCAATGCCCTGTTCAGTCAGCAGGTGAGCGATATCGGCGTTGTGCACGCCCTCGATGACGAAACTGGCCAGGGCCGTCTGCGGTGTGCCCAACACCCGCACGCCCTCGCGGTCGCCCAAGCCACGCAGCAGGTGCTGGTGCAGGCTGGCTTCATGCGCTGCGACCGCATGGGCATCGAGGCTGGCCAGGTAGTCCAGCGTTGCACCCAGGCCGATCACCCCGGCAATCGGCGGCGTACCCGCTTCGAAGCCCAGAGGCGCGGGACGGAAGCTGGCGCTGTGGTACTCGGCCAGCTGCACCATCTCGCCACCGAACTGCCAGTGGCGCAACAGCTCCAGGGCCTGGGCGCGGCCATAGAGCACGCCGACGCCGTCCGGACCGTACAGCTTGTGGCTGGAAAATACATAGAAGTCGCAGCCCAGTTGCTGCATGTCCTGGCGACCATGCACCACGCCCTGGGCACCATCGACCACCGTCAGCGCGCCCTGGGCGCGGGCATGGGCCAGCAGCGCTGGCAGCGGTTGCCAGGTACCCAGCACGTTGGATAGCTGGCTGACGGCGAGCACTCGGGTGCGCGGGCCGATCAGTTGCAGTGCCTGGTCCTGGTCGATACGACCCTGGGCGTCCAGTGGCAGCACCACCAGGCGCAGGTTGCGCCGGTGTGCCAGCTGTTGCCAGGGCAGCAGGTTGGCATGGTGCTCCAGGGCACTGACGGCAATTTCGTCACCGGCTTCGAGGCGGTGCTCCAGGCCATAGGCCAGCAGGTTCAGTGCCGAGGTGGCGCCGTGGGTGAACACGATCTGTCGCGAGTCTGCGGCATTGAGCCAGGTGGCGACCTTGTCGCGGCTGGTTTCGAAGGCCTGGGTCGCCAGCGCACCTGGCAAATGCTGGGCACGGTGCACGTTGGCCGCGCCATGGCCGTAGTAATGGCTCAGGGCATCGAGCAAGGCTTGCGGCTTTTGGGTGGTGGCGGCGCTGTCCAGATAGGTCTGGTGCTGCCGTTGCAGGGCGGCGATGGCGGGGAAATCGGCACGCCAGGGAGAGGGCTGGAACATGTTTGCGAGGCCTGGAATGAAAATCGGGTCTGGTGCATTGGCGCCAGACCCGATCTTAACACCTCAAACCCGGCAGGGTTCTCAGTTGTGAGCGTGCAGCGCTTCGTTCAGCTCGATGGCCGACTTGTGGGTCTTGCACTCTACCGCGCCGTTCAGCGAGTTGCGGCGGAACAGCAGGTCGGTCTGGCCGGCCAGGTCGCGGGCCTTGACCACTTTGACCAGTTCGTTGTTCTCGTCCAGCAGGTTCACCTTGGTGCCCGCGGTGATGTACAGGCCGGCTTCGACGGTGTTGCGGTCGCCCAACGGAATACCGATACCGGCGTTGGCGCCGATCAGGCAGCCCTCGCCGACTTTGATGACGATGTTGCCGCCACCGGACAGGGTGCCCATGGTCGAGCAGCCGCCGCCCAGGTCCGAGCCCTTGCCGACGAATACGCCAGCGGAAACGCGGCCTTCGATCATGCCCGGGCCTTCGGTACCCGCATTAAAGTTGACGAAGCCTTCGTGCATGATGGTGGTGCCTTCGCCAATGTAGGCGCCCAGGCGCACACGGGCGGTGTCGGCGATACGCACGCCGGCCGGGACCACGTAGTCGGTCATTTTCGGGAACTTGTCCACCGAGAACACTTCCAGCAGCTCGCCCTTCAGGCGTGCTTCCAGTTGCAGCTCGGCCAGTTCGCCCAGGTCGACCGCGCCCTGGTTGGTCCAGGCCACGTTCGGCAGCAGCGGGAAGATACCGGCCAGGCTTACGCCATGCGGCTTGACCAGGCGGTGCGACAGCAGGTGCAGCTTGAGGTAGGCCTCTGGGGTCGAGCTCAGGGCAGCGTCTTCGGCCAGCAGGGTGGCGACCAGCGGCTTGTGGCTCTCTGCCAGGCGGGTCAGCAGGGCGGCCTGGGCAGCGTCCACGCCCTTCAGGGCTTCGGCCAGTTGTGCGGCCTGGGCGTTGCTGAAGGCGATGGCCTGGTTGCCACCTTCGTAACCGAGAACAGGGGCTACTGCAGCAACCAGTTCGGCGCTCGGGTTGAGCAGCGGTTGTGCGTAGAACACTTCCAGCCAGGCGCCCTGGCGGTTCTGGGAGCCGACACCGAAGGCCAGGCTGAACAGGGTATTGGACATGTGATTACCTCGTGCGAAATAGGGTAGGGGCTCAGGCCAGGGCAGCGGCGTACAGGTCGGGCTTGAAGCCAACCAGGGTACGCGCGCCAAGGTCGAGCACCGGGCGTTTGATCATCGACGGCTGGGCCAGCATCAGCTCGACGGCCTTGGCCTGGTCGAGGTCTGCCTTGCTGGCGTCGTCCAGCTTGCGGAAGGTGGTGCCGGCACGGTTGAGGATGACTTCCCAGCCGTGTTCGTCGCACCAGCGGTTCAGGCTGTCGCGGTCGATGCCTTGGGTTTTGTAATCATGGAATTCGTAGGCGATGGCTTTGTCTTCGAGCCAGGTACGCGCCTTTTTCATGGTGTCACAGGCTTTGATGCCGTAGAGCGTGTAGGTCATTGTGTACATTGGGGATACAGGTTGCCCCAATCTCTCCGTTTTTCGATGTCAGTCGCGGGATTATGCGGGAACGAGACTGGGAGCGCCACGGGTGTGCAAGTCTTGGGGTTTGGTGGGGCGTGGTTAGGTCTGCCTTGAGTCTTGTAGCGCCTTTGAGATCGAGCGCCGTCCCGGCTTAAGACATTCAGCGCGTGCGAGATCGAGCGCCGCCAGGTTCCCGGCTTAAGAGATTCAGCGCCTTTGAGATCGAGCGCCGCCCGCGCGGCGCTTCGCGGGTAAACCCGCTCCTACGTTTGTTTCGGGCCAGTATCGCCTGTGCCAGACCCGCGCGACCGCCTTGTTTGTACGACGCGATATCGAGGCGTGCGCCAAGGCGTTCGCGCGCAAATGCCACAGGCATAACTGGCCCGAAACAAACGTAGGAGCGGGTTTACCCGCGAAGCGCCGCGCGGGCGGCGCTCGATCTCGCAGGCGCTGAATATCTTAAGCCGGAACCTGGCGGCGCTCGATCTCGCAGGCGCTGTATGTCTTAAGCCGGGAACCTGGCGGCGCTCGATCTCACAGGCGCAGCAAGACTCAAGGCAGGCCCTACCATCAAACCTAAGTATCATCATGTTACATATTCAACCTCCACCTGCGACTATCGTGCAGCGGCCCCAGCTCGCCGATCGCCGCTAACATATTGTTTCAATGGCGATGTTTCGCCCCGTTGTCGTTTCTGGTTCACAAAGGAAGCCTTACCGGATGCAGTCCGCCTACACCGTCCTCATCCTGCTGACCCTGGTCAGCCTGTCGAAGCTGGTCGGCCGTGTGATCCCGCTGCCATTGCCGCTGGTACAGATTGCCGCCGGTGCCTTGCTGGCGTGGCCGACGCTGGGCCTGCATGTAGCCCTTGACCCCGAATTGTTCCTGTTCCTGTTCCTGCCTCCGCTGCTGTTCGCCGACGGCTGGCGCATCCCCAAGCGTGAGTTATGGCGCATTCGTGGCCCGGTAGTGGCGCTGGCCGTGGGGCTGGTGTTGTTCACCGTGGTCGGGGCCGGTTACTTCATCCACTGGTTGCTGCCGAGCATCCCGTTGCCGGTGGCCTTCGCCCTGGCCGCAGTGCTTTCGCCGACCGACGCCGTGGCCGTTTCGGCCATTGCCCAGGACCGCCTGCCCACTCCCCTGATGCACATGCTGCAGGGCGAGGCACTGATGAACGACGCGTCGGGCCTGGTAACCTTCAAGTTCGCCCTGGCGGCGGCGATCACCGGGGTGTTTTCGTTGGCTGACGCCAGCTTCAGCTTCGTGCTGGTCGCACTGGGCGGCCTTGCGGTGGGCGTGGTACTGAGCTGGTTGATCGGTCGCCTGCGCATGTGGATGATCACCCGGGGCTGGGACGATCCGGCTACCCATGTGGTGTTCATGTTGCTGCTGCCGTTCGCAGCCTACGTGCTGGCCGAGCGCCTGGGCGTTTCGGGTATTCTCTCGGCAGTGGCGGCCGGCATGATGCAGAGCTGGCTCGACCTGCTGCCGCGTCAGACCAGTACCCGCCTGCTCAACCGCAGTGTCTGGTCGTTGCTGGAGTTTGCCTTCAATGGCCTGATCTTCCTGTTGTTGGGCTTGCAGTTGCCAGACATCATCAAGGCTGTGGTCAGCCACGAAGCGACCCTCTGGCCGACATTGGCCTACCGCTGCCTGGACGTGGTGGCGATCTTTGCCGCACTGATTGTGTTGCGGTTCATCTGGGTCCAGAGTATCTGGCGCTCGATCGGCGTGGTCCGTCGCTGGCGCGGCAAGCCGGCACTGGTGCTGATGCCTACGGCGCGTTCCTGCTGGTTGCTGACCTTGGGGGGGGTGCGCGGCGCTGTCACCCTGGCGGGTGTCATGTCGATCCCGTTGCTGATAGGGGCTGGCACCGCTTTCCCGGAGCGTGATCTGCTTATCTTCATTGCTGCGGGGGTAATCCTGCTGTCGTTGATCAGCGCCTGCATCGCGCTGCCGATATTACTGCGCGGGGTGACCAAGAGCCCGGACGAGCGCTTGCACCAGGAAGTGCAGGAAGCCTGGCGGCGCACGGCCGAGGCGGCGATTCATGCCTTGGAGGCAGAAGAGGTGATCGACAGCAACGCACCGCAGGATGCTGCGCAGGCAACGTTGGCGACCGAGTTGAAGGCGCGCTTGATGGCTGAATACCGGGATGAGCTGGAAAGCTACGACGACAGTGCTGAAGCCAAAGCCCTGGCCGCACAGATGGACTTGCTGGAGCGGCGTTTACGCTTGCGTGCCCTGAGGGCGCAGCGGTTGGAGCTGTACAACCTGCATCGTCAGCACCTGGTGGGGGATGAGGTGGTGCGGCAAGTACTGGGTGAGCTGGATATGAGTGAGGCGAACCTGGGGCAGGTCAAGTAGACCCTATCAAGGCCCTTCGCGGGCACGCCCGCTCCCACAGGTACTGCGCTGCGCTTGAAATCAGCGCATTACCTGTGGGAGCGGGCGTGCCCGCGAAGGGGTTGATCAGCGGTTTTGCAGGAAGGTGCGAATCCGCTCGGCGGCCTCGATGCATTCGGCCAGCGGTGCAACCAGTGCCATGCGCACGCGCCCGGCACCCGGGTTCACGCCATTCACTTCACGCGACAGGTACGACCCCGGTACCACGGTCACATGCTGGGCTTCGAACAGGTCACGGGTGAACTCGGCATCGTCGCCCGGTACCTTGGCCCACAGGTAGAAACTGCCGTCCGGGCGTTGCACGTCCAGTACCGGCTGCAGAATATCCAGCACGGCATCGTACTTGGCTCGGTATTGGTCGCGGTTCGCGCGCACATGCGCCTCGTCCTGCCAGGCGGCGATGCTGGCCAGCTGGGTTTGCACCGGCATCGCGCAGCCGTGGTAGGTGCGGTACAGCAAAAACGGCTTGATGATCTGGGCATCGCCCGCGACGAAGCCCGAGCGCAGCCCAGGCAGGTTGGAGCGCTTGGACAGGCTGTGGAACACCACGCAGCGCGCAAAATCGCTGCGGCCAAGCTCGGCGCATGCCGACAGCAGGCCTGGCGGTGGCGCGTCCTCGTCGAAGTACAGCTCGCTGTAGCACTCGTCGGCGGCGATCACGAAGTCGTGTTCGTCAGCCAGGGCAATCAGCTTCTTCAGGGTGTTCATTGGCACCAGCGCACCGGTAGGGTTGCCCGGCGAGCACAGGAACAGGATCTGGCAACGCTTCCACACCTCGGCCGGTACGGCGTCGAAGTCCGGGTTGAAACCGTTGTTTTCCAGGCACGGTAGATAGTGCGGGGTGGCGCCGGCCAGCAGCGCTGCGCCTTCGTAGATCTGGTAGAACGGGTTGGGGCTGATCACCAGGCCGTCATCGGCGCGGTTGACCACGGCCTGGGTGAAGGCGAACAGCGCTTCACGGGTGCCGTTGACCGGGAGGATGTGGCGGTCGGCGTCCAGCCAGCCGGCGGGCACGCCAAAGCGTCGTTCGCACCACTGGCCGATGGCCTGGCGCAGGGCTGGCAAACCAAGGGTGCTGGGGTAAACCGCCAGCTTGTCGAGGTTGTCGGCCATGGCCTGGGCAACGAACGCCGGCGATTCGTGCTTCGGCTCACCGATCGACAGGGCGATGGCGCGTTTGTCCGCCGCAGGCTTCACGCTGCCCAGCAGGGCGCGAAGCTTTTCGAACGGATAGGGCTGAAGCTGGGTCAAGGCATGGTTCATCGGCGCAAGGTCTCGTCAATCGTCTAATCGTTAAAAGGTCACGCGGGTCTGGCTGGTGTCGCTACCTTGGCCGGCCTGCAGTTGCTGCACGATGGCTTCCTGCAGGCGGCTGCACAGCTGCGGGTCTGACAGCGGCTGGTTGTCGGCATCGGTAATGAAGAACACGTCTTCTACCCGTTCGCCGAGGGTGGCGATCTTGGCGTTTTGCAGTGAAAGGTCGAACTCCAGGAAGATCCGCCCCAGCCGGGCCAGCAGGCCTGGGCGGTCTGGCGCGGTGATTTCGAGGATGGTCACCGGCCGCTGGGCATCGTTGAGGATGGTCACTTGCGGCGGGAAGTCGAAGTGCTTGAGCTGCCGCGGCACCCGGCGCTGGATGATGGTCGGGTAGTCCTCGGGGTTGCGCAGCGCTTCTGTCAGGCCGTCGCGAATCTGCTTGACCCGCTGCGGGTTGTCGCCGATCGAGCCGCCGTCGTTGTCCAGCACAATATAGGTGTCGAGGGTGAACTGGCTGCTCGACGTGATGATTCGTGCGTCGTGGATGTTCAGGTTCAACTGCGACATGGCCGCCACCGTCACGGCGAAGAAATCGTGCTGGTCGGGGGCATAGATGAAGATCTGCGTGCCGCCTTCGAACTCGCGCTGGGTGGTTTCCTTGATCAGCACCAGCGGCCCGCCATCGGCCGGTTGCTGCAGGATCGCATCCGTGTGCCAAGCCACGTCGGCGGCCGTGTGCTTGAGGAAATAGTCATCGCCCAGTTGCGCCCATAGCTGCTCGACGTCATCCGGGTCGGTGCCCTCGCGCACCAGGATATCCAGCGCTGAAGACTGGGTCTGGCGAATCTGCTCTTCACGGTCCAGCGGGTTTTCCAGGCCGCGGCGCAGGGCGCGCTTGGTTTCGGTGTACAGCTGGCGCAGCAGGCTGGCCCGCCACGAGTTCCACAGGCTGGGGTTGGTGGCGTTGATGTCGGCCACGGTCAGTACGTACAGGTAGTCAAGGCGCGTCTCGTCGCCCACGTGCAGGGCAAAGTCGTTGATCACCTGCGGGTCGGACAAGTCCTTGCGCTGAGCGGTGGTCGACATCACCAGGTGGTTCTGCACCAGCCAGACGATCAGGCGGCTGTCCCAGGCCGGCAACTGGTGCCGTTCGCAGAACTTCTGCGCGTCCACTGCACCGATTTCCGAGTGGTCGCCCTGGCGACCCTTGCCGATGTCGTGGTACAGGCCGGCCAGGTAGATCAGCTCGGGTTTGGGCAGGCGCCCCATGAGCTTGCTGGCCAGCGGGAATTTTTCGGACACCGGCGTGTATTGCAGCTTGCGCAGGTGCTTGATGAGGTTGAGGGTATGCGCGTCGACCGTATAGATGTGGAACAGGTCATGCTGCATCTGCCCGACGATCAGGCCGAACTCTGGCAGGTAACGGCCAAGAATGCCGTAGCGGTTCATCCGGCGCAGGTTGCGGTGGATGCCGATTTCGCACTTGAACAGCTCGATGAACAGGCTGGTATTGCGGATGTCGGTGCGGAACGTGTCGTCGATCAGGTGGCGGTGTTCGCGCAGCAGGCGCACGGTATCGGCACGCACGCCCTTGATCTCGGGGTGTTGGGCCATCAGCACGAAGATTTCCAGCATGGCGAATGGCGTGCGCTTGAACACGTTCGGATGGGCGGCCTCGATATAGCCGTCATGCAGGCGGAACCGCGCATTCAGCGGCTGGGTGCTGCCACTTTCCTCGTCGGCAAGGATAACCTCTTCGAAGTGCTGGATGATCAGGTCGCACAGCTGGCTGATGCTCATCACCACCCGGTAGTACTGCTGCATGAACTGTTCGATCGCCCGCTTGGGGTTTTCATCGCTGTAGCCCAGCAGCGTGGCGATGCTGCGCTGGTGGTCGAACAGCAGGCGGTCTTCGGCGCGTCCGGCCAGCATGTGCAGGGCATAACGGACTTTCCAGAGGAAGTCCTGGGACGAAGCCAGCAGTTCATTCTCGCTTTCCAGCAAGAAGCCTTCGCCGGCCAGTGCATGCAGGTTGAGCGTCCCGTACTGGCGGCGGGCCACCCAAAGGACCGTCTGGATGTCACGCAGGCCACCTGGCGAACCCTTGACGTTGGGTTCGAGGTTGTACTCCGTGTCGTTGTACTTGTGGTGGCGGGCCTTGAGTTCGGCGCGCTTGGCCAGGAAGAACTCCTTGCTCGGCCACATGTGCGCGGTGCTGGTGACTTCCAGCATGCGCTGACGCAAGGCCTCGGGGCCGGCGATGGTGCGGCTTTCCATCAGGTTGGTGATTACCGTCAGGTCGGCACGGGCCTGTTCGGCGCACTCGTCGACGGTGCGCACGCTCTGGCCGACTTCCAGGCCAATGTCCCACAACAAGGTCAGAAAGCGCTCGATGGCGTCGCGGTACTGCTCGTGCTCGGCAGCGCCCAGCAGAATCAGCAGGTCGATGTCCGAGTGCGGGTGCAGTTCACCGCGCCCGTAGCCGCCCACCGCAACCAGGGCGATGCCGCTCTGGTCGCCCCAGTCGAACTGGTTCCACGCCTGTTGCAGGATATTGTCGACGAGCCAGGCGCGGGCCTCGATCAGCGGGCGGATGTCGCTGCCGGCGCTAAAACGTTTGTCGAGCACCTCGCCGGCCAGGCGGATGGCTTTCTTGAAGGCGGCGATGGGGCTCGCCTTGAGGGCCAGTTCCGCCTGGAACTGGCCACGGTCGAACAGCTCGGGGTCCACCTGGGGCATCGCGTCACGTTCCTGTCGTGGGGTGGCCTGTCGGGGTGCGGTCAGGCCGAAGTGCGCGGGATGGTGTCGTCCTTGCGCAGGGTGAAAATCTCGTAGCCAGTCGCGGTCACCACCAAAGTGTGTTCCCACTGGGCCGAGAGCTTGCGGTCCTTGGTGATGGCGGTCCAGCCGTCGCCCAGCACCTTGGTGTCGGCCTTGCCCTGGTTGATCATCGGCTCGATGGTGAAGGTCATGCCTTCCTTCAGCTCCATGCCCGTGCCAGCGCGGCCATAGTGGAGGATCTGCGGCTCTTCGTGGAACACCTTGCCGATGCCATGACCGCAGAACTCGCGTACCACCGAGAAACCGTTCTTTTCCGCGTGCTTCTGGATCACTTCACCGATGTCGCCCAGGCGGCAGCCCGGCTTGACCAGCTCGATGGCCTTGTACATGCATTCCTGGGTGACCTTGGACAGGCGCTCGGCCCAGACCGGCACGTTACCGACGTGGAACATGCGGCTGGTGTCGCCGTGGTAGCCGTCCTTGATCACGGTGACGTCGATATTGAGCGTGTCACCGTCCTTGAGCGGCTTGTCGTTGGGGATGCCGTGGCAGACCACATGGTTGATCGAGGTGCAGATCGACTTCGGGTAGCCCTTGTAGTTGAGCGGTGCCGGGATGGCCTGCTGAACGTTGACGATATAATCGTGGCACAGGCGGTCGAGCTCTTCGGTGGTGACACCGGGCTTGACGTGTTCTTCGATCATTTCCAGCACTTCGGCGGCCAGGCGGCCAGCGATGCGCATCTTCTCGATGTCTTCTGCGGTCTTGATGGTGACGGTCATTACAGGCTCTCTACGGCGCCGTGCACGGCGCGAACAAACGGGAAAGGCCGGATTCTAGCAGAGCAGGGCGCCGATCGGTCGGGATAAAGGCGGCCATGCTGTTGTCTATAGCTGGCATTCTGGCGCGAAAGCCGAGGTGCTGCAAAAAGTGCTGACAGACGCAACAGTATCCGGGTTCCGTTCGCTCGCGGTCTGTGGTATAAAATGCGCCGCTTTCGGGGACGACCCCGTCAGCCTTAACCCACACACGTGTCGACACGATGACCTGGGTGCCCCGAGTTGCAGAATTCGCGGGTTGGTCATTGGGATACGTGGAGGCCCAACCCGACTTATCAAGGAACTATCATGTCCCAAGTCAACATGCGCGATATGCTGAAGGCCGGTGTGCACTTCGGCCACCAGACCCGTTACTGGAACCCGAAAATGGGCAAGTACATTTTCGGCGCGCGTAACAAGATCCACATCGTCAACCTGGAAAAAACCCTGCCAATGTTCAACGACGCTCTGTCGTTCGTAGAACGCCTGGCCCAGGGCAAGAACAAGATCCTGTTCGTCGGCACCAAGCGTTCCGCCGGCAAGATCGTCGCCGAGCAAGCAGCTCGTTGCGGTTCGCCGTACGTTGACCACCGTTGGTTGGGCGGCATGCTGACCAACTACAAGACCATCCGCGCTTCGATCAAGCGTCTGCGCGACCTGGAAACCCAGGCCGAAGACGGCACTTTCGCCAAGCTGACCAAGAAAGAAGCCCTGATGCGCTCCCGCGACCTGGAAAAACTGGATCGCAGCCTGGGTGGCATCAAGGACATGGGCGGTCTGCCAGACGCTCTGTTCGTTATCGACGTTGATCACGAGCGCATCGCGATCACCGAAGCCAACAAACTGGGTATCCCGGTCATCGGCGTTGTCGATACCAACAGCAGCCCGGAAGGTGTTGACTACATCATCCCAGGTAACGATGACGCCATTCGCGCTATCGAGCTGTACATGACTTCGATGGCTGACGCAGTCATCCGCGGCCGCAACAACGTTGCCGGCGGCACCGAAGTTTACGCTGAAGAAGCGGCTGCACCTGCTGCTGAGTAATAGGCGCTAGCGTCTACTTGGCACGCAAAAAGGGGGCTTTGCCCCCTTTTTGCCACCTTGAAATCCTGCTGTCAGCATCGGCCCCGCATCATGGGCCTGCTGAAATGAAAACAGCGGATTTGCAGAATTGAACGCCCGTGATTGACGGGTGGAATGGTTGAAAAACTTTCCAAGAGGATTTTGAAATGGCAGCAATTACTGCAGCGCTGGTAAAAGAACTGCGCGAGCGTACCGGCGAAGGCATGATGGATTGCAAAAAGGCCCTGGAAAAGGCCGGCGGCGACATCGAGAAAGCCATTGACGACATGCGTGCCTCGGGCGCCATCAAGGCCGCCAAAAAGGCTGGCAACGTCGCTGCTGAAGGCGCTATCGCCGTCAAGACCGACGGTACATCCGCCGTCCTGCTGGAAGTGAACTCGCAGACCGACTTCCTGGCCCTGCAAGACGACTTCAAGAACTTCGTGGCCGAAAGCCTCGAAGAAGCCTTCGCCCAGAAGCTGACCGACGCCGCTCCGCTGATCGCCTCGCGTGAAGCTGCTCGTGAAGCCCTGGTTGCCAAGTGCGGCGAGAACGTCAACATCCGTCGCCTGGTGCGCGTTGAGGGTGACGTTGTCGGTGCCTACCTGCACGGCAACAAGATCGGCGCTGTCGTCGTTCTGAAAGGCGGTGACGTGGAGCTGGCGAAGAACATCGCCATGCACGTTGCGGCTTCGAACCCTGAGTTCCTGGATTCGTCGGAAATCTCCGCCGAGGCCATCGAGCGCGAGAAGAATGTCTTCCTGCAGCTGAACGCCGACAAGATCGCCGGCAAGCCGGAAAACATCGTTGAGAACATGATCAACGGTCGTATCACCAAGTTCAAAGCCGAAGCCTCGCTGAAAGAGCAAGCCTTCGTCATGAACCCGGAAGTCAAGGTTGGCGAGCTGGCCAAGAAAGCCGGTGCTGAAATCGTTTCCTTCACCTACTTCAAAGTAGGCGAAGGCATCGAGAAGCCAGTCGACGACTTCGCTGCTGAAGTTGCCGCTCAGGTAGCTGCTGCCAAGCAGTAAGACAGCCCCGTCTGTCGCCCCAAAGAGGCTGCCCGCTCACGCGCGCAGCCTCTTTGTCAAAACGGAGAGGGGTTTATACGACTCCCTCTTCGCTGGCACCGAAGCGGTGCCACGCTACAGTTAGCAGGCTGCAAACAGCCCGCACGAATTTTCTAAAAGTACGCCGCAGGAGAGACTCGCAATGGCTCAGCAGGTGAGTGGTCGCCAACCTCGCTATAAACGCATTTTGCTCAAACTTAGCGGCGAGGCCCTGATGGGCTCGGAAGACTTCGGGATCGACCCGAAAGTGCTGGATCGCATGGCGCTTGAAGTTGGCCAGTTGGTAGGGATCGGCGTCCAGGTCGGCCTGGTGATCGGTGGTGGCAACCTGTTCCGCGGCGCCGCGCTCAGCGCAGCCGGCATGGACCGCGTCACGGGTGACCACATGGGGATGCTGGCTACCGTGATGAACGGCCTGGCCATGCGCGATGCGCTGGAGCGCTCGAACATCCCGGCCCTGGTCATGTCGGCCATTTCCATGGTGGGTGTCACCGATCATTACGATCGCCGCAAAGCTATTCGTCACCTCAACTCCGGGGATGTGGTAATTTTCTCCGCCGGTACCGGCAACCCGTTCTTCACCACCGACTCCGCGGCCTGCCTGCGCGCCATCGAAATCGATGCTGACGTGGTGCTGAAGGCGACCAAGGTCGATGGCGTGTACACTGCCGATCCATTCAAGGACCCGCATGCCGAGAAATTCGATCACCTGACCTACGATGAGGTTCTGGATCGCAAGCTGGGTGTGATGGACCTGACCGCAATCTGCCTGTGCCGTGACCACAAGATGCCATTGCGGGTATTCAACATGAACAAGCCTGGCGCCCTGCTGAACATCGTGGTGGGTGGCGCTGAAGGCACACTGATCGAGGAAGGCCAAGCATGATCAACGACATCAAGAAAGACGCGCAGGAGCGCATGGGCAAGTCCATCGAAGCCCTGTCCCGCAACCTGGCTGCAATCCGCACCGGTCGCGCTCACCCAAGCATCCTGGACAGCGTCAAGGTTACCGCCTGGGGCAGCGAAATGCCGTTGAACCAGGTCGCCGCGATCACCGTCGAAGATGCCCGCACCCTGAAGATCGTCGCCCACGACAAGAACCTCAGCGCTGCCATCGAAAAGGCCATCCTCACCTCCGATCTGGGCCTTAACCCGTCCAGCGCCGGTACCACCATCCGTGTCCCGATGCCAGCCCTGACCGAGGAAACCCGCAAGGGCTACACCAAGCAGGCCAGCGGTGTTGCCGAGGATGCCAAGGTAGCCGTGCGCAACGTGCGCCGCGACGCCCTGGCTGACCTGAAAAAGCTGACCAAGGACAAGGAAATCAGCGAAGACGAAGAGCGTCGCGCCGCGGACGAGATCCAGAAGCTGACTGACAAGTTCGTCGCCGAAGTCGATGCTGCCTTCAAAGCCAAGGAAAAGGACCTGATGGCCGTCTAAGGCCGGGGTTTTTTAATGGAAAAGACCAAGCCAGCGGCGCCGTCCTCGGTGCCGCGTCATGTCGCGATCATCATGGATGGCAACAACCGCTGGGCGAAAAAGCGCCTGCTGCCCGGCGTGGCCGGGCACAAGGCGGGTGTGGACGCCGTTCGCGCGGTCATCGAAGTCTGTGCCAAGTCCGGGGTCGAGGTACTGACCCTGTTCGCCTTCTCCAGCGAGAACTGGCAGCGCCCTGCCGAAGAGGTCGGTGCGCTGATGGAGCTGTTCTTCTCGGCGCTGCGCCGTGAGGCCAAGCGCCTTGACGAGAACAATATCAGCCTGCGCATCATCGGCGACCGTTCGCGTTTCCATCCTGAGCTGCAGGCCGCCATGCGCGAGGCCGAGGCAGTGACCGCTGGCAACAACCGCTTCATTCTGCAGATAGCAGCCAACTACGGTGGTCAGTGGGACATCGCCCAGGCTGCCCAGCGGCTGGCGCGGGAAGTGCAAGCCGGGCACCTGCGTCCGGAAGACATCACGCCGGGCCTGCTGCAGACCTGTCTGGCAACCGGCGACCTGCCGTTACCGGACCTGTGCATTCGCACCGGTGGCGAGCACCGCATCAGCAATTTCCTGTTGTGGCAGCTGGCCTATGCCGAGTTGTATTTCTCCGACCTCTACTGGCCGGACTTCAAACACGAGGCCATGCGCAATGCCCTGGCCGATTTCGCTTCGCGCCAGCGCCGCTTCGGTAAGACCAGCGAGCAGGTCGAGGCTGGAGCTCGTGCTTAATGCTTAAACAACGCATCATTACTGCGCTGATCCTGCTGCCGGTCGCGCTGGGCGGTTTCTTCCTGCTCAATGGCGGGGATTTCGCCCTGTTCATCGGCTTCGTAGTGACCCTCGGTGCCTGGGAGTGGGCGCGCCTGGCCGGGCTGATGGCCCAGCCGCTGCGCATTGCCTATGCAGCGGTGGTCGCGGGGGCGCTGATGCTGCTGTACATCCTTCCGGAACTGGCGCCCTGGGTACTGGGCGCTGCGGTGATCTGGTGGGGGCTGGCCACCTGGCTGGTGCTTACCTACCCGCGCAGCAGCGACCTGTGGGCCAGTGCTGCCTGTCGGTTGCTGATCGGCCTGCTGGTGTTGCTGCCGGCCTGGCAAGGGTTGGTGCTGCTCAAGCACTGGCCCCTGGGCAACTGGCTGATCCTGTCCGTCATGGTGCTGGTGTGGGCCGCCGACATCGGTGCGTACTTCTCTGGCCGGGCATTCGGCAAGCGCAAGCTGGCTCCGCAGGTCAGTCCGGGCAAGAGCTGGGAAGGCGTGTACGGTGGCCTGGCGGTCAGCCTGTTGATTACCCTGGGTGTCGGCATCAGCCGCGACTGGGGCTTTGGTCAAATCCTGCTGGGCCTGTTGGGCGCTGCGTTGCTGGTGATGTCCTCGGTGGTCGGTGACCTGACCGAGAGCATGTTCAAGCGTCGCTCCGGTATCAAGGACAGCAGCAATCTGTTGCCCGGGCATGGGGGTGTGCTCGATCGCATTGACAGCCTGACGGCGGCAATCCCGATCTTCGCCGTCCTGTTGTGGGCTGCCGAATGGGGTGTGATGTGAGTCGCCCGCAGCGTATTACCGTACTCGGGGCCACCGGCTCCATTGGCCTGAGCACGCTGGATGTGATTGCGCGTCATCCTGACCGTTATCAAGCGTTTGCCCTCACTGGCTATTCGCGCATCGACGAGTTGTTGGCCTTATGTGTGCGTCATCGCCCGGCATTCGCTGTGGTGCCGAGCACTGAGGCGGCGGTGAGGTTGCGTGCGGGTCTGGCTGCGGCCGGCTGCACCACCGAGGTGCTGGAAGGTGAGGCCGGGCTTTGCCAGGTGGCGTCGGCCGCTGAAGTGGATGCAGTGATGGCAGCCATTGTCGGTGCTGCCGGCCTGCGGCCCACGCTGGCAGCGGTCGAGGCCGGCAAGAAGGTGTTGCTGGCCAACAAGGAAGCACTGGTGATGTCGGGCGCACTGTTCATGGAGGCGGTGCGGCAAAAAGGGGCCGTGCTGCTGCCGATCGACAGCGAACACAACGCTATCTTCCAGTGCATGCCAGGCGACTACGCCCGTGGTCTGAATGCCGTCGGTGTGCGCCGGATCCTGCTTACCGCGTCCGGCGGGCCGTTCCGCGAAACGCCGGTCGAGGCGCTGCTGGACGTGACCCCGGAGCAAGCCTGTGCGCACCCTAACTGGACCATGGGGCGCAAGATTTCCGTGGATTCGGCCAGCATGATGAACAAAGGCCTCGAGTTGATCGAAGCCTGCTGGTTGTTCGATGCCGTGCCATCCAAGGTTGAGGTGGTGGTGCACCCGCAGAGCGTAATCCACTCGCTGGTCGACTACGTGGACGGTTCGGTACTCGCGCAGTTGGGCAACCCGGACATGCGTACGCCGATCGCCAGCGCGTTGGCCTGGCCGGAACGGATCGATTCCGGGGTTGCCCCTCTGGACCTGTTCGCCATCGCCCGTCTGGATTTCCAGGCGCCCGACGAACAACGCTTCCCTTGCCTGCGCCTTGCGCGGCAGGCTGCCGAGGCCGGCAACAGCGCGCCTGCCGTGCTCAATGCGGCCAACGAGGTTGCGGTCGAGGCATTTCTTGAACGGCGCATCCGCTTCCCGGAGATCGCGGGTATGATCGAACAGGTACTCGACCAGGAACCGGTCGTGCCGCTGCCGTCGCTGGATGCGGTATTTGCCGCCGATCAGCGTGCCCGGGAGCTTTCCCGTGAGTGGCTGAGGCGTCACGGCCGCTGATGCAGCCCCGCCAAGGTTCGTGAGGGGGCTGGGCAGGAATGCCCGCCCGCTGAACATCATTCGGAGATGGACATGACAGCGCTCTACATGATTATCGGCACCCTCGTGGCGTTGGGTGTGCTGGTCACTTTCCACGAATTCGGGCACTTCTGGGTGGCGCGCCGCTGCGGCGTCAAGGTGCTGCGTTTCTCAGTGGGTTTCGGCACGCCGCTGCTGCGGTGGCATGACCGCCACGGCACCGAGTTCGTTGTTGCGGCCATTCCTCTGGGTGGCTACGTCAAGATGCTCGACGAGCGCGAAGGCGATGTGCCGCCGGCGCTGGCCGGGCAGTCGTTCAACCGCAAGTCGGTGCGCCAGCGTATTGCGATTGTCGCGGCAGGCCCGATCGCCAATTTTCTGCTGGCTATCCTGTTTTTCTGGGTGCTGGCGATGCTGGGTACCCAGCAAGTCCGCCCGGTTATCGGCGCGGTCGACAGTGGCAGCCTGGCAGCATCTGCAGGGCTGACCGCAGGTCAGGAAATCGTTTCTGTAGATGGCAAGCCGACCAACGGTTGGTCGGCGGTCAATTTGCAGCTGGTTCGTCGTCTGGGCGAGAGCGGTACCTTGCAGATTGGTGTGCGCGATGAGGGCGCCAGCGCCGAGCGTCAGCTGCAGGTCAAGCTGGACAATTGGCTCAAGGGCGCCGACGAGCCGGACCCGATTCAATCCCTGGGGCTGCGCCCTTGGCGACCGGCGATCACACCTGTGCTGGCCGAGATCGATCCGAAGGGGCCGGCTGCCGCTGCGGGCCTGAAAACCGGTGACAAGCTGCTGGCTCTGGACGATGTGGCAGTGACTGAATGGCAGCAGGTTGTCGACCGCGTGCGCGCCCGCCCGGATGCCAAGGTCGTGGTGCGAGTGGAGCGCGATGGCGCTGCCCTGGAGTTGCCGGTGACCTTGGCCCGCAAGGGGGAGGGCAAGGCCGTCGGTGGCTATCTTGGCGCTGGCGTCAAAGGTGGCGAATGGCCTGCCAACATGCTCCGCGAAATCAGCTACGGCCCGCTGGATGCGGTGGGTGAGAGCTTGTCGCGTACCTGGAACATGAGCGTCCTGACCCTTGAATCGCTGAAGAAAATGCTGTTCGGGGAGCTCTCGGTAAAAAACTTGAGTGGACCGATAACCATTGCTAAAGTGGCGGGCGCTTCAGCCCAGTCCGGCGTGGGGGATTTCCTGAATTTCCTGGCCTACCTGAGCATAAGCCTGGGGGTTCTTAACCTGCTGCCCATTCCAGTACTGGACGGGGGGCATTTGCTGTTTTACCTGGTCGAGTGGGCGCGCGGTCGTCCGCTGTCGGATCGGGTGCAAGGTTGGGGGGTTCAGATCGGTATCAGTTTGGTCATAGGGGTGATGTTGCTCGCCCTGATCAACGATCTGGGTCGACTATAAAGCTTCGCTCAATTGCGAACCTGCCGTTTTGTGACGGCAGGTTGTTTATTGCCAGTTGGAATAAAAGGACTTCATGAAACGTCTGCTGCTAACTGCGGTCATGTCCGCACTGATGATCGCTGAAGTTCACGCCGAGTCCTTCACCATCTCCGATATTCGCGTCAACGGCCTGCAGCGGGTTTCCGCTGGCAGTGTGTTCGGTGCCTTGCCGCTGAACGTTGGCGACCAGGCCGACGACCGCCGCCTGGTGGACTCGACTCGTTCCTTGTTCAAGACCGGGTTCTTCCAGGACATCCAGTTGAGCCGCGATGGCAATGTGCTCATCATCAACGTA